>CAZLRN010000665.1:0-1503 GCA_964561715.1 uncultured Spirochaetales bacterium | reverse complement strand
GCCCAAGATAGCAACGCGGGGGAATCGAAGATCCTGGACATCCATTGCGGGGTACGTCGTAACAGAGGAAGGATCTGTTTCAGGTAGATATTGACGGCTCCATAGAAAATCGGAGTGTCGCTTGGGATCTCTGTTGATCCGATCTTGACGGGAAGATACATGGGCATGAGGCTGACCTCGTGCCCCATTCGTCTGAGGGCTTCTATGAGCTCTACGTCGCGAATACAGTTTTCGCAGTAGAACTGCCCTCCGGTGCCCGGGACGATATAGGCAACCTTCATCCGTCACTTCCCCTTGCCGAAGGCGTAGATGCGGCCATCATCCGATCCGACGATGATTGTGCTTCCCGCCACAGCGGGGGACGAGTAGATCGCTTCTCCTATTTCGTAGGACCAGATTTTCTTCCCGCTCCTGAGGTCAACCATGTAGAGCCGGCCATCGGTGGAGGCGAATATCACCCGGTTTCCGACAACAACGGGCGAGCTATCGACGTCGCTCTTCGTTCTAAAGGTCCAAACCTTTTTACCGGTGCGACGGTCTACGCAGTGCAGCTGCCCGTCTCTGCCTCCGACTAGAACCCGGCTCTTTGTCACCGCAGGAGAGGAGAAGAAGGCGTCTTCTATCTCGTACTCCCAGGTGATGGAGTTTTTTCTGGTATCGATGCTCAGCAGCTTACCTTCGTACTGTCCCACAAAGGCGCTTTGGTCGACGAAGGCCGCCGAGCCAGCCACGTAGGCTCCCGTGTCGATCTGGGCAAGGGGTGTTCCGTCCTTTATCGAGACGACGTGGATCTGGGCGTCGCATCCCCCAACAATGACGCGCTCTCCGTCGATAGCCGGCGCTCCATTGATAAAGCTCTTCGTTCGGTAGGTCCAGACTTCTCGTCCCGAGGCTGCTTCGAGGCAATGCAGGCTGTTGTCGTAGCTGCCGAAGACGATGAGTCTATCCTTGCCGTTGGGTGCCCAGCTCCAGTTTGCAGAGCCGGCGATTCTGTCGTTCACCCGATATCGCCATTTCATGGCACCCCATTCAGCGTCAAGGCAGAAGAGCGTTCCTTCCATGGTGCCGATGTAGAGCAGTCCGCCGACCAGAAGGGGAGGGGCCTCGATGACTTCGCCGGTATCGAACTCCCAAACCTTCCCGCCTGTATCGAGATCGAGGGCGTAGACTCTGCCGTCCGTAGATCCAATATAGACGCATCCACCTTGGATAACAGGAGATGACTTAATCTCATCCGCCGTCCGGAAGGACCAGAGCAATTTGGGTTTGTCCGGCAGGCTTCCAGCAGCGGCTCCTGACAATCCTCGGTCGCCGCGAAAGATAGGCCAGTCGACTGTTTGGGATATGATGGGAGCAAGGGGTAGGGTGAGCAACGTCACGAATCCGAGGATTCTCTTTGTTAGATTGATCGATCTTGTCATATGCAATTATGGAGCAAAATCTTGTTTTTTCAACAAGATTTTGTAAAGTAATTGCCACAAGCTTGCTCTGCAAGCAGCTTGC
>CAZLRN010000664.1:0-1512 GCA_964561715.1 uncultured Spirochaetales bacterium | reverse complement strand
GTATGAGGAAGCCTATTCCAGGTGGCACGCCGTGCTGGATGCGAGGATGTCGCCTATTTCGGAAAATAGGTAGTCTCCGCTAGGAAGATGAGTAGGACGGGAGGCTTAATGTGGCTTCGAGAATCCTGAATTTTGGCGCCCTCAACATCGATCATGTGTACCAGGTCGATCACATATCCCGTCCCGGTGAAACTATTGTGGGTGAAGGGTACGCGATGTTTGCCGGGGGCAAAGGCGCCAATCAGTCGGTTGCCATCGCGCGGGCGGGAGAATCGGTAGCCCATGTCGGAAAGGTCGGTCGGGAGGGGCAGTGGATGGTGGAGAACATGAAAAACGACGGTGTCGATGTCTCCTACATCGTGATCAGCGATCGATCCGGAGGTCACGCCATCATCCAGGTCGACCGCAACGGAGAAAACTCTATTGTGGTCTATGGGGGAACCAACAAAGAAATTTCCAAGGCCGAGATCAGAGAGGCCTTTGCCCAAACACGCGAGAGCGATTTGATTCTCGTTCAAAACGAGATCAACAACATCCCTCTCATCATGGAGCAAGCCGCAGAGCAGTCACTCCCGCTGTATTTCAATGCCGCACCGATGCTGCCGCAAGTCAAGAATTACCCTCTCGAGCTGGTTCATACCTTCTTCATCAATGAGACTGAGGGCGAAGCTCTAACAGGCGCGACAGAGGAGCAAGGGATCATCGAAGAAATGCTCACGCTCTATCCTCATGCCCGCATTGTCCTGACCCTCGGAACACGGGGGGTCATCTATTGCGATTCTGAGCGGACACTGAGGCGAGATGTAGAGCGAAGCGTGAAGGCCGTGGACACAACGGGGGCGGGTGACACGTTTGTAGGATACTACATGGCATCGATCGCCGGGGGAGAGGGCGTTGAAGGGGCCCTGGCGGCAGCCGGAATAGCTGCCTCCTATTGCGTCACAAAGCCCGGCGCCAACGATTCGATACCATCCGCAGCGGATCTGCAGGGCTTTTAGAGGGGAAAGTCGTGAAGAGCTACCGCAAGGAACTCTGGTTTCAAACCACGGCTCGAAGGGAGCTGATCAACATAACGCCTCAGATAGAGGAGTGTTTGCGAGAGAGTGGCATAAAAGAGGGCATGCTTCTGTGCAACGCCATGCACATCACGGCGAGCGTGTTCATCAATGACGACGAGGGGGGCCTGCACCGAGATTTCGAGCGGTGGCTCGAGAAGCTGGCTCCCGAGAAGCCTTACTCCCAGTACGATCACAACGGATTCGAGGACAACGCCGATGCCCACCTTAAGAGATCGATCATGGGACGGGAGGTCGTCGTGGCGGTAACGGGCGGCAAGCTGGATTTCGGCCCCTGGGAGCAGATCTTCTATGGCGAGTTCGACGGTCGCAGAAGAAAGCGGGTTTTAGTCAAAATTATCGGGGAGTGACGAGATTGGTCGCTGGAAGCACCTTAATCGTTGCCGATAAGCAAAATTGCAGGAGGATAGAATCAATGGCTGACTTAACGGTGAAT
>CAZLRN010000663.1:0-1531 GCA_964561715.1 uncultured Spirochaetales bacterium | reverse complement strand
ATAACTCGAAGGTGAACGCCCGATCGCAGGGAGACCATGATGCCGGCCAAAACCATACCCACAACACCGGCGACAGCGCCCACGATGCCCATCGGGCGGTGCAACTTAAGCCATCCTCGAAACTTCTTGCGGTTTATGGCTATAAACATGCCCGTTAGCATGATCAAGAACGAAATGGACATTAGAACGACGTGGCCAAAGAACACATGCACTCCGATTTGAGGTTGACCGCTCGAAGCCGTCATATTGAGAGTACCGAAACCGGCCGAGGTATGAAAAGCTTCGAAATCATCTGAATCACCGTAAGCCCAGATGATCTTTAGCATTCCCTCTTTTGGAATATCCTTGTCATAACCGTCCCCCGTGCTGAGGCGACGGGAAAATTCGATCGTAGTAACACCGTCACTCTCTGTGCCGGCGTATTCGAGCACATCCGCGCTGCCTCCCAACTCCAGGTCGGGAGGATGGGGACCGGTCGGTCCCGTAGCAAAGGCATCGACAACTTTTGCCTGGCCGGACTCGGTGACCCAGCCGAAGACCATGTCCGCTTTGTCCATGACCCGTTCGGGATCGATGCCTAGGGCCACCCAGCCGCTCGTTTTGCCCTCCATGGCAAATACCACGGTGTTCCCTTGGATTCGCCAGTTGAGTATGTACCTGCCGCCGCCAAATTCGGATTTAAGAACGTACTCGCCGGGATCTATCCTGCCGTCAATCGTCTGGCTCATTGCCATCGGAAACGAGAGACAGAGAAGGAGAATTGCCGAAGATTTCTTCATTTGATGCTCCAGGAGTGCTTACGAATCTACCGGATATCATGTAAAAAGCCAATGGAGCGGAGCTTGTCGCAGCTCTATACAAAAAGGCTCCCTGGATTTTCAGAGAGCGGGAAAAAGCTTGAATAAGCCTGCTCAAGCACGATTCAAAACCTATCAGGCGTATCGGGAGATGAAGCGATCCCGAAGCCAGGCCCGTTGAACTCTACCGCCGCAATGGGTAACATCTGGACAGAGAGGAGAGCGGTATGATCATTCGAAGGAAGCTGGAAGAGCTGGAGGAGCAGGGCAAGCCCATCCGGGTTGGTATTGTGGGACTCGGTGCTATGGGCGCCGGAACCTTACATATGATGAAGAGCACTGCCGGGCTGCGGTGTGTAGCCGCCGCCGATCTGAAGGTCGATCTTGCCGTTGAGGCGTTCAGAGCCAATGCAATAGAAAAGGATCAGATTGTCATCGCAGACAGCAGGAAGAAGTGCCAGGAGGCCATCGATGGGGGGAAGTTTGTTGCCACCGACAATGCGCTTCTCCTTCCTGAGCTCGGGATCGATGTCATTCTCGAGGCCACAGGTTCGACATCCTTCGGCGCCAGGGTGGCGTATGAGAGCATTCTGGCGGGAAAGCACATCGTGATGCTGACCGTCGAGACGGATGTCATTGTAGGGCCGATCCTGGCGCGCATGGCGGACAGCGCCGGAGTCGTGTATACTCTCGCTTCGGGGGATCAACCCGGCGCCATCCTCGAGCTCTACCAT
>CAZLRN010000662.1:0-1621 GCA_964561715.1 uncultured Spirochaetales bacterium | reverse complement strand
ATTAGCTTGACAAAAGTTTTATTTTTGTTACACTTTACCTCACAAATGTTTCGTGGGGGAAGATGATGACTCATGTGCTGTTAATCATTCTTCCTCTCGCTGGTTTGATTCTAGGTTGGTTAATAAGATGGCTGTATGCCAGATTTCAGCTTTCTTCTGCAGAACAAAAGTCGGCAAGAATTATCCAGGAAGCCTTGCGAGATGCAGAAGTCCAAAAGAAAGAGGTCCTACTAGAAACTAAAGACCAGTTGATCCGAGAGAAGAATCAACTGGAAAAAGAGACACGCGAGAGAAGGGTTGAACTTCAACGTCTTGAGAGAAGAGTCCTCAACAAAGAGGAAAGCCTAGAAAAAAGGTTAATATCTCTTGAAAAGCAAGAGAAGATTATCACAAACCGGGAGAGGGTTTTACTAGAAAAGGAAGAGGATCTCCAGAAGGAAGAGGAGAATTGGAGGCAAGAGCTGGAGAGAATCTCCGGTTTGTCCGTAGAAGAAGCTAAGAAGATACTGCTTGAAAGTCTCGAAGCAGAGGCTCGAGAAGAAGCACAATCACTTATCAATAGGATCGAACAGGAAGCTCAGGCAACATCCGAGCTGAAGTCTCGGGAGGTGCTGCTTTCTGCGATCCAGAAAATTGCCACAGATGTTAGCTCGGAGGTAACCGTAACTTCCGTGAGCCTGCCGAACGACGAAATGAAGGGGAGAATCATTGGTCGG
Source organism: uncultured Spirochaetales bacterium (assembly GCA_964561715.1). Lineage (GTDB taxonomy): Bacteria > Spirochaetota > Spirochaetia > SZUA-6 > CAZLRN01 > CAZLRN01. The sequence goes on along the minus strand of CAZLRN010000662.1, from coordinate 905 downwards.
GAGGGTCGGAACATCCGGACACTCGAGACCCTAACGGGAGTCGATATCATCATTGACGATACGCCCGAAGCTGTCGTCATATCCTGCTTTGATCCGATCAGAAAAGAAATAGCCAAGATTTCGCTGGAAAGACTTATTTCAGATGGGCGAATTCATCCGGCTCGAATCGAAGAGGTAGTTCAAAAGGTCACAAAGGAGATCAACCAGCGTATATTTGAGGAAGGTGAAAAGGTCATTTTTGATCTGGGAATTCACAATATGAGCCAAGAGGGTATCCGGGCTCTGGGCAGGCTGTATTTCAGGAGGAGCTACGGACAGAATGTGCTGCTTCACTCCAAGGAGGTGGCAATGATAGCGGCTTCTCTGGCCGCGGAATTAGGGGCGGATGTCGAAACAGCCCGGCGCGCTGCTCTACTGCATGATATCGGAAAGGGCGTTGAGTCTAGCGGGGAGGCAAGCCATATCGAGCTCGGGATCGAGTTGGCCAGGCGTATAGGTGAGAGTCAGAAGGTTGTCAGTGCAATTGGAGAGCATCACTCCGATATAACGCCTCAAAACCTCGAAGCCGTAATCGTTCAGATAGCTGACGCCATCTCCGCATCCAGACCTGGAGCAAGGCGTGAGGGTTTGGATACCTACATCAAGCGATTGGAGAGCCTCGAGAAGATCGCCGAGAGCTTCGAGGGTGTAGAGAAAGCCTATGCCATTCAGGCGGGACGCGAAATTCGAATTATCGTCAATAACCAGAAGGTTAATGACGCCTTATCCAAGGATCTGGCTAAACAGATAGCGACGCGTGTCGAACAGGAGCTCCGTTATCCCGGTCGTATCAAGGTAACAATCATTCGGGAAACGCGGATCGTCGAATACGCCCGGTAACAGAAACGGAAAGGGTACCGTTGGTC
>CAZLRN010000661.1:0-1633 GCA_964561715.1 uncultured Spirochaetales bacterium | reverse complement strand
CGACTTCAAGCTAAGTGCCTAAAGCCCATCCACGGAGAGGCAGGGGGTTATTCTATGGTAATCATCGACAAAATGCGTGGGGATCTGGCAAAGAGAGAAATCTTCGAGCAGGCGAAATCCTACGCCTTCGCCTATATGGATGAGATACCTGATCGCGGCGTCTATCCAACGGAAAAAGCCATCGACGACCTCAGTGTATTCGATGAAACGCTATCCGAAGAGCCCTGCGACTCTGCTGAAATCTTACGATTGCTGCACGAATACGGTTCCCCGGCTACGGTAACACATACCGGTGGACGCTACTTCGGCTTTGTGATCGGAGGATCCTCGCCAGTCGGGCTTGCGGCTCGCTGGCTCTCGGATGTGTGGGATCAGAACTATGCCCTCTATGTAATCTCTCCCCTTGCCGCACAACTAGAATCGGTTTGTGAGCGATGGCTGAACGACCTCTTTGGTTTACCCGCCGAAACTGCCTCTGGGTTCGTGAGTGGCACATCGACCGCGACTATGTGCGGACTCATCGCGGCAAGATACGAATTATTGAGTCGAATGGATTGGGACGTTAATTCGAAGGGCCTCTTCGGAGCACCAAAGCTTCGCGTCGTTTTGGGGGAGCAGGCACACGCCTCGGTGTTTCGAGCCCTCGCCCTCTTGGGATTTGGAACCGAACAGGCCGAGCGGGTTCCAGCAGATGATCAGGGGCGAATGGACATAAGCCGAATGCCGGAGCTGGACAACAAGACCATCGTGATCGCCCAGGCAGGGAACGTCAACTCCGGGGCTTTTGACCCTTTCGAGGATATTTGCGACCGGGCCAACCAGGCGGGAGCGTGGATCCATATCGACGGCGCCTTCGGGCTGTGGGCCGCAACGTCAAAGAGCAAAAGGCATCTCACCCGCGGCATCGCCAAAGCGGACTCCTGGTCTGTGGATGCCCACAAGACCCTCAATGTGCCCTACGACTGCGGAATTGTTCTGTGCAAGAGGCGCGAGGCTCTCGTCAGAGCCTTGCAGTCCAGCGGCTCCTACATCCTCTACAGCGACAAGAGGGATGGTATGCAATACACCCTCGATATGTCCCGACGGGCCAAAGCCGTTGAGCTCTGGGCCACCCTGAAGTTTCTGGGCCGAAGGGGCGTTGGGGAGCTGGTGGACGAGTTGTGTGAGCGGACAGTGCAGTTTGCGGAGGAACTAAAGGCCGAAGGATTTCACGTTTTGAACGATGTGGTGTTCAACCAGATTCTCGTAGCCTGTGATGAACCAGAGCAGACGCAGAAGACTTTGGAGAGAATTCAGCAGTCTCGCGAGTGCTGGTGCGGCGGGGCAACCTGGCAGGACAGGCCTGTGATCAGGGTGAGCGTGTGTTCCTGGATGACCACGGCTGAGGACGTGCGGCGCTCCGTCGCGGCTTTCGTGAAAGCCAGGGAAGCCGTAGCGAAAGGCCGGTAATCTATCCGATTCAAGAATTAGGTTGAGCCTGCCCTCTCCTGCAATGAGTATTCATGTCGAAAGTCTGGCGTAGAACCGTTCGAAGCCTGGAGCAAATTCCCATCCGTCGACTGCAACATGCACGACAGCGGGAATGCCGTCTTTAGTTTTCTTTAGTGCTCGCTCGAGAGCCGGTTTGATCTCC
>CAZLRN010000660.1:0-1647 GCA_964561715.1 uncultured Spirochaetales bacterium | reverse complement strand
AAACCATGGGACGGACCGAAGAAAACAGCGGCGTGAGAGAAGAGGCCACGACGGACGGCGATCTGAGCAGCCGGCAGCGCATCCTCCGGGTGGCCGAAAGAATCTTCGCGGAGAAGGGCTTCGACGGGGCGCGCGTCGACGCGATCGCCCGGAAGGCAGGCGTGAACAAAGCCCTGATCTACTACTACTTCGAGAGCAAGGAGGCCATCCTTCAAGAGCTCATGAGGTCGTTCACCAAGCTGTGGATCGGCCGATTGAAGGCGGCGTTCATGCAGATGGCCCGGTCCGACTTGTCCATGGATCAGCTTTTTGGGTGGCCCGGGATGTTCGCCGATCTGGTGCCCGCCATCTTCGAGTTCTGGGAGAAGCACAGGGACATCCTGAGGGTGATCCTCATGGAGTCGCTCAAGAAGGGGGCGAGGGAACCGTACATCTTATCGGTTTTTGATATCCTCGTCTCCGACGAGGTGGAACAGCTCCTTCAACGAGCCCAGTCCATAGGTCTCACGATGGACATAGACCGGCAGCAGATGATCGTTACCGAGTTCTTCACCAGCTCCATGGCCTTCCTGGGCTTTATCCTGTTCGAAGAGGCCTTCGCCAGGAAGCTGGATATGGATCGCGAGGAGCTGAAGCGGAGATTCATCGAGGCCTTTATCGCGACCCACGGCGCCTATCACAAGGCTCTGGAGGCTGGAGACGGTGTCGACTCGATAGGGGATCAAGGAGCGTAAGCGGGGGGATTATTTATTTGGTTACGATTTAACTAAATGTTTAGTTATTCCGGCGTTATCGGAAGTTACGGGTCGGAGTTTGCAGAAGAACGTTCGGACCTCGAAAGGCGGGACGGACGCGAAGGAGTGCATGAAACGCATTAAGAGGGAAGAGAGAATCATGGGTGCCCTGGCAAGGTTTGTGATCCGTTTCCGGAGGTTCATCCCCCTGGCGGGAATCGTTCTGCTCATACTCGGCCTCTGGGCGGCCGGCAACATCGAGGTGAAGACGCAGATCAGAGACCTCCTGCCCGAGCGAAACCCCCAGGTACGGATGTACGAGGAGATCGACGAGCAGTTCTCCGGCGGATCGTCGATCATGGTCACCTTGGAGGGAGGAGACAAGAGGGAGATGGCCCGCTGTGCGGAGCAGTTCGTCCGGCGCGTAAGGGCGGAGCCGGCCCTGATGGCTCACATCCGCGCCGTCAATCTCAAAACCGACAAGGAATTCGTGCGCGACTGGGGGCTCCTGCTGCAGGACGCGGACGATCTCGAGGACAACCGCACGTTGTTCTCTAAACTCAACCTGCTGCCCTTTCTCACGGGGCTGAATGACTCCTTCGAGGAAACCTACACCGGCGATGAAGCCGAGGAAGAGCTTAACACGAGCAAGCAGGAGAACGAAGCCGTGGACATGCTCACCCGCCTGGAGATTTTCTTCGGCCTCCTCACGGACTTTCTCGAAAATCCCGAATCGGTTCCCGCGGATCAGCAGGGTGAGAGGCTCGCCGAGGCGTTCTTCTATGGAGACCTCTACGCCTACAACCACGACGGAACCATGCTCGTCTTCACCCTGACGCCGGATTTTTCAGCGGTGGATTTCGACGAGATCATGGAGATGATGCCCCAGGTGGAGGATATCGCAAGGGAGACC
>CAZLRN010000659.1:0-1654 GCA_964561715.1 uncultured Spirochaetales bacterium | reverse complement strand
GTATTTGCTCGATGTGAGAATTTTCTGCACTGCTTTTTCGCGCTCAAAAACCACAGTGTCCACTACCCTCATCATAGACGTTTGGCGGGAAATGGCAAGTTCCGATTGGTACTGGCACCCTCAACCGAGTGATTCGACAGCCTGCCAGAATATTGGTTTCCTCATCCGCAATAGTTACATTGAGAGACACAGGAGAACATCATGACCGAAACCCAACAGACCTATTCCTTTCTCAAGGATGCGGCAAACGGGACATCGACATCTTCGGGTTTTAAGGCCGATTATTCCGAACATGACCACGAGCTTCTCGACGCCTATTCTCGCGCTGTCATCAATGTGGTCGAGAAGGTGGGCCCGGCAGTGGTCTCCATGGTGGCCAGTGGCGGGGGAGGATCAGGATCTATCATAACTCCTGACGGCTTCGTGCTCACCAACAGCCATGTCGTCGAAAAAGCCTCTCAGGTAGAGGTTGTGCTCACCGAGGGCGAACGGTACAAAGCTCAAATTGTGGGAGTCGATCCGGCCACCGATCTGGCCGTGGTGCGCATCAACAACCGAGAGAACCTGCCCACCGTGGATCTTGGCTTCTCTGAGAATCTCAAGGTGGGACAGCTCGCCATCGCAATCGGTAATCCTCTGGGATTTCAGAGTACTGTTACGGCCGGCGTGATTTCGGCACTGGGCCGAAGCCTGCGCACCAAGGACGGCAGATTGATCGAAAACGTGATCCAAACTGATGTGGCGCTCAATCCCGGAAACTCAGGAGGACCCCTCGTAGACAGCAGAGGGACGGTGATCGGTGTAAACACAGCTATGATCTGGCAGGCCCAGGGGATCTGCTTCGCCATCCCAATCAGCACGGCACGCTGGGTGACAGCAGAGCTCGTGACAAAGGGCAAAGTCAGGCGAGCCTACCTGGGCATAGCGGCCCAGGTTCAACCTATAAGCCGAAGCCTGCAGCATATTCTGAAACTGAGCATTCCAACCATCGTGAAAATCATGTCCGTCGAAAAAAACGGACCCGCCAGCCGGGCGGGCCTCGTCGAGGGAGATTTTATCTACGCCATCGAAGGGCAGCCGGTCTCCACCGTGGACGACATCCACCGCCGGTTGTCACAGGAAGCACCAGGCACTCCTCTGCGCGTATCGATTCTGCGAAAGAGCAAGTCTGTGGAGGTGACAATTATCGCAGGGGAAATCTGAAAGAGCCGCCCCCTGGCTAGGCGCTGACCTTTGCGGTTATGCTCCCGGCCATTCCCTTAAGAGGGGCTACGTCGTCCTTCAGCATCCCTATGGGATTCACAGGTGAGGCGGCCCTCGGCCTGTCGTCGCTGCTGGCAGGGGTGGGGCCGAAAAAGATGCACAGGGCATGGCCAGGAGGCCATATGGCGAGCTCTCCCACCTCCATTATTTCCTTGGCCGAGCTGTCAGCGCTCGCACTCACACCGCAGTTACCGTAGTACTCGTCTCCCCACCGCGATAGTGTTACGGATAGGGGCAGTTTCTCCAGAAGAGCCTTGGCGCTGGGGCTGTCATTCAGCTCCGCCTTGAGCGTTGTGTCGCCGACTGTGATCGTGATCGGGATTGCCATAGCCTTGTAAAGTCCTTTCTTTTCTCAAATTACTTTAGGGGTACTACTATAGAAGCATAGTTG
>CAZLRN010000658.1:0-1655 GCA_964561715.1 uncultured Spirochaetales bacterium | reverse complement strand
GTCGCAGCGTGGGCGGCCGAGCCCGCCCACCCGAAGCGGCGGTACGGGCTCAGCGTGGGCGGGGTGCGGCCGTCCGACTGAGCCCGCCCACCCGCAGCGCGGCTTCGAAACTGCAGCAAAGCCCGCCGGGCAGAAAACGAAAGGAGTGGCTCTATCGCGACAAAGCTGCGTTTTCTAGGTGTCGCCGCTTACGAAATCGTTAACAGCAGCGGCCTTCATATTCTCATAGACCCCTACCTCGAAGAGGCCCCTCTCGAGGCGGCTGATTTGAAGCGGGTCGACCTGATTCTCGTCACCCATTCGGCTATCGACCATCTAGGGGACACCGAGGCTATTGCAAAGCAAACCGGCGCCATCGTGGTTTGCGGCCAGGAGGTCAAAATCTTTCTCTCTTCCAGAGGGTAGCGGCAACTCAGATCGTGACGACCACATGGGGCATCGCGCTGGAGGTGGCGGGAATTCGGGTTCAGCCTGTGGAGTGCCACCACTGGTCGCACCTGATCATGCCTGATGGGAGCATGCTCACAGGCGTACCTATGGGCTTTGTGGTCTATGTGGATCCTAGCGTGAGGTTCTACCATTACGGAGATATCGCCCTTTTCAGCGATTTGAAGCTCATCGGTCAACTCTACAGGCCAACTGTCGGAGCCATCGGCATCGCCAATCCCGATGTCAGCAAGCTCGATATGGAGGGCCCCGCCAAGAGGCCTGCCCGGATGCTGTCTGCAGAGATGAGCCTGAAAGAGGGCGTTCTGGCCTCACAGTGGCTCGGCATCCAAACGGTGCTCCCCTGCCACTATTCCGTTCCCGCCGATCCGCTTGTCCGAGAGTTCGTCTCTCTCATGGAAGAGGCTAAGAAACGGGGAGCTGAGGTGCCCGAGGTGGCCGTGCTCAAAGCCGGAGACGAGATCGAACTTGAACCGGCCGAAGAGGGGCAAATGCTCTAAGAGTATCAGGCTCACCGTCGTCGCGCTCAGGCCTGCCTGTTAGAGAGAAAAGCCGCTATTTGCGATGGGGGAAATTATAACGCTGCTGCTTCTGGTGTACGAAGGCTTGGAGGCGGAAGAGCACGATAAGGCGGTATTGAGGAGAATGGAAATTAGGCTTTATGGAGCCGAATGTTCATTCGGGAGCAGGCAGTACTAAGGAGGAAGAGATGATCCGGAGAATCGATCATATTGAACTCGTTGTCAAAGATCTGGATATGTCGGTCAACTTTTTCAAGGAACTGGGCTTTCGCGAGATTAGGAGAACGCCACATCATGGAACATCAGTCGAGTTAGCAATTCCAGGGGAAAGTCAACCGGTGTGGGAGTTGCACCGGGTGACGGACGACGAAGTGATAGGCATAAACCATATTGGTTTTCATGTTGATGATGTCAATCAAGAATACGAAAGACTCAAGGACGGTGGGATCGAAGTTCAGGGTGAACCACACCTCATTGAGAGCACGGGAAGAATTCTCCTGGACTTCCGTGATCCGACCGGATTCCGCTATCATCTTGTACAGAACTATACGGAATAGTCTCCTCAGTTCTTGTGTTGGTAGTTCGCCGTTCCGCTCCTTTCGATAATAAGCATCCTTGCCGAGATCACCTGTAAAAACCTCGCTACTTGAAGAGAGCTAACCCCTCGGTGTCTATCTCGTAGAGACA
>CAZLRN010000657.1:0-1671 GCA_964561715.1 uncultured Spirochaetales bacterium | reverse complement strand
TCTGGGGGTCGGGCTGGGGGTGGGCGGCGGCGCCGGCCCCCGCCTCGGCCGGCCGCGCCGCACCCCGCCCACCCGATGCGATGGCTTTTATCAAGCAAGGGCGACGCGAATTCCTGCGCGGAGTGATTCGAGCATCCTTTCTCGCAGGCCTGGCCGTTCTTGGTGGATTTCTTTTCTCCCGTAAAAGAATTGTCATTCGGGCCGATGAAAAGTGTATCAACGGATGGATCTGCTCCGCCTGCTCCGCATACAGCAAATGCGGGCTACCTCCGGCTCTGTCGAGACGAAAGGCGCTTAGCAGCGAGGCACTCGGCCGAGAGGTGATAGGCAGAGAGACGACTGGCAGAAAGGTGACCGGAAATTGATGCCACCTCGAAAACCTGAAAGCAAAAACGAGAAGCTCAAATCCGAAAAAGGCATGAGCCGCCGCGATTTTCTGAGAACCGGCCTCTACACGCTGGCGACTCTCACGATTGGCGGGGTAGCGGGAATTGCGGTGCACCGGCCCAATGAAAACACTCTCTGGCAGATCGACCCCGATGTTTGCGTGCAGTGCGGTAACTGTGAGACCGAGTGTGTCATGACGCCTTCGGCTGTCAAATGCGTGCACGCATATGATGTTTGCGGCTACTGTGATCTGTGCAGCGGTTACTTGCGAGAGGACGCCTTCGAGCTGAACACAGCAGCCGAAAACCGTCTCTGCCCCGCTGGGGCCATCAAGAGGACCTACGTCGAGGATCCCTACTACGAGTACGTTATAGACGAAGACCTCTGCATAGCCTGCGGCCAATGCGTCAAGGGTTGCGGAGCCTTCGGAAACGGCTCGCTCTTCCTGCAGATTCGACACGATCGTTGTTTGAACTGCAATTGGTGTTCCATCGCGAGAAACTGTCCCTCCGGGGCCGTCAGGCGGGTACCCCTTGACCAGCCCTATCTACTGAAGGGGAGCAAGCGTGCATAGGAATCGGCGAATCTGGTTTATTTTTCTTCTACTGTTCTGTATGCTTCCTGCCGTTCTTTCGGCTTACGACCGCATTCCCCGTCCTGAGTTTCAATCGGATTACGAAATCCCCGAGCCAGGAACCCCTGCGCCGCGCTCGCTTTTCGAGGAGTACGTCGATGTCTTTGTGCTTCTTGCGGCGCTGATTCTTGCGACCTACCTGTCTCACAGGTATCGCTCACGTACCTGCCTGTTTCTCCTCTCAGTGTTCTCGGTACTCTACTTTGGCTTCTATCGCAAAGGATGCGTCTGTCCGGTCGGTTCGCTCCAAAACATCGTCGCCGCCTTTTTCGATGCGGAGTTCGTCATGCCGGCAACGGTCGCCCTCTTTTTTGCCCTTCCGCTGATCTTCACTCTCTTCTTTGGCCGTACCTTCTGTGGCTCTGTGTGCCCTATAGGCGCCATACAGGATTTGTTTGTTCTTCGACCGATCAGTATTCCTCCGTGGGCTTCCCACACCCTCGGGTTGATCCCCTATCTCTATCTGGGACTCTCGGTCCTCGGCGCAGCTACGGGTGGTGGCTTCTACATCTGCCAGCTGGATCCCTTTATCGGTTTCTACCGTATGAACGCCAGCTTCGAGATGTTTCTCTTTGGCGCCGGATTCTTGATACTGGGCCTCTTCGTGGGCCGGCCCTACTGCCGGTTTCTCTGCCCCTACGGAGTCCTTT
>CAZLRN010000656.1:0-1679 GCA_964561715.1 uncultured Spirochaetales bacterium | reverse complement strand
GAAGTCATGCGATGTACGAAAGCGATCATCCACCTCGAGAATCTCAGACACAACATCGGTCTTCTCAGAGGACTTCTGAGCCCGGGAGTTTCAATCTGTATGGCTGTGAAAGCCGATGCGTACGGTCACGGCGCCGTTCGGATCGCCAAAGCGGCTGTGGAAGAAGGCGTTGAGGCCTTCGGAGTAGCCACTGTGCAGGAAGGCGACGAGCTGCGCACTGCGGGAATCGACCTTCAGATTCTGCTTTTGAGTCCCGCTATTCCGTCGGAGATTCCCGGCATTGTCAGCAGAGAGATCGTCGCGCTCGTGAGCAGCGAAGACTTTGCACGACTACTGGGCCAGGAGGCGGAGCGTCAGGGATCGGCTGCCGGAGTGCATATCAAGATTGATACCGGCATGGGGCGTCTGGGGTGCAGGCCCGATCAATCGTTGGAGCTGGCTGTTTTTGTCGATTCCCATCCCTGGCTTGAGCTCAGAGGAGTGTGCACTCACTTTCCCCTAGCCGATACTCCGGATTGTAGTTTCACTCTCCAACAGCTCGCTCTGCTTAAAGACTGTGTCGATAGAATCCGTGAAAGCGGCATCGATCCTGGAATCATTCATGCCGCTAACTCTGGCGCGATCTTGGGATGCCGGGAGAGCCATCTCGACATGGTCCGGCCGGGCATCATGCTCTACGGGTACTATCCCTCCAAAGAACAGGACAGAATTCTGGACCTGCGGCCGGTAATGGAATTCACAACCAAAGTGGCGTTCATCAAAAAGGTCGAGAAAGGCACGGGACTCTCCTATGGGTTGACATACAAGACTCCCAACGAGGCGGTTGTAGCAACTTTGCCTGTCGGCTACGCCGATGGCTACAGCCGGCTTCTCTCGAACGAGGCGGAGGTCGCCATTAAGGGCGTGCGATACCCGGTCGTCGGCCGGGTTTGCATGGATCAGACTCTCGTAGATCTTGGTGCTGGGGCTAGCGTGGAGCTGTATGACGAAGTCACGCTCTTCGGGCCAGGTCTGGAAGTTCCCAACGCTGAGACGATCGCCGATCTCATGCATACGATTCCCTACGAAGTCACGTGCCTGGTGGGCAAAAGGGTTCCCCGGGTTTTCGTGGATAGAGAGTTACAAGCCGAAAGAGAGTCGCAAGCCGAAAAGGAGCAAAAAGAATGAAATCAACCGCAAAAACCAAAATGTACATCGAGATGCACCGCCGGATGCTCCAGATTCGCCACGCCGAGAGTCGCGTGGTCAAAATGTTTCTATCCGGTATGATACCGGGATTCCTGCACTCCTATTTAGGCGAAGAGGCGGTCGCCGTTGGAGTCTGTTCAGCTCTCGAGGAGCGGGATTTCATAACGAGCACACACAGAGGTCATGGACACCTCATTGCCAAAGGCGGGAAGATCGACAGGATGATGGCAGAGCTCTTTGGCAAAGAGACCGGATACTGCAAGGGAAAGGGAGGCTCCATGCACATTGCCGACGTCAGCCTCGGTATCGTGGGTGCCAATGGGATTGTCGGCGCGGGACTGCCTATAGCCAACGGCGTCGCCCTTTCGTCCCAGATGCGGGAGACCGACCAGGTAACCGTCTGTTTTTTTGGCGACGGCGCTGCCAATCAGGGCTCCTTTCACGAAGCCCTCAATCTGGGATCCATCTGGCGCCTCCCCCTGGTGTATGTT
>CAZLRN010000655.1:0-1685 GCA_964561715.1 uncultured Spirochaetales bacterium | reverse complement strand
GCCGTGCTCGAGCCGATCTGCGGAGGAACCTTTCGGTGCTGAATGGGTCAATTGGGGAAGAGTGGCTGCAAATCGATCGGCAGAAGGTGGGCTTGAACACCGAGGCTGAGATCTGGATTGATGTTACGGAATTCAAGGACTATCTGGAGCGCTGCAAGAGCCACGACCATAAGGACAGCGAGCTGTGTGAGGAGTGTCTTTCCCTCCTGACCGAGGCTATATCGCTTTACGGCAACGATTTTCTTGCAGGATTCTTTCTACGGGATAGCGCCGAGTTCGATAACTGGCAGCTGTTTACAAGCGAAGACCTCAGGCAGGAGCTTGCCATGGCCTTAAGAGAGCTGGTGATCGGGCACAGCAAGCGCGGAGACTACAGCCAGGCCATTGAATACGGACGTAGGTGGCTTTCCCTCGACCCAATGGAGGAGAATGCGCACCTTCATCTTATGCAGCTGTATGCGCTGTCGGGGCAAAATGCGGCGGCCCTGCGCCAGTACAAAGAATGCACCAAAGTGCTCGAGTCGGAGCTGGGAGTGGCACCGGCGGAAGGCATACAGGAGCTCTACAAAACGATCAGAGCGAAACGGGTATCGCCTCCTGATTTGAGCGAGGAATCCAGGATCGAAACAAAAGAAGAGGCAGTATCGCCTAAGCCTTCGGCCCTTGCAGAAGATGAGATAAGGATGGTTACGGTACTGAACGTGCTCATCGATGTTTCCTTTGAGACGCGCGGGGATGCCGAGCTCGAGGATCAGGCCAATGCGGTAAACATGCTGCAAAAGTCAGCGATGGGCGTTCTTTCCAAGTACGATGCCTATGTCGAGCGCGTTCTCGAGCAGGAAGTGGTGGCGGTTTTCGGAGCTCACCATGCTCATGAGGATGATCCGGAAAGGGCGCTTCGGGCAGCCCTGGAGATCCAGGCCACGTCACAGGAGATCGGGATCGGTGTGACGATTGGGGTCAACACAGGACCAGTTTTTGTGGGCGGTGTCTCCGGTGGGAGCGGACCGCTCAATTTAGTCGGACCTGTCGTAAATCGGGCATCTCGTCTGAGCTACAAAGCGGACAGCGGGCAAATCCTCGTGGGAGAGGTTACGCATCGTCAAACCCGCAACGAGTTCACCTTTCGGCAAAGGCGGACAAATCTGCACGGTGTTTCTGAACCGGTCAATACCTACGAAGTACTTGCCCTTCTACCGGGTGCGCAGAAGCCTCGGGGTATCGAAGGGCTGCGGTCCGATCTAATCAGCCGGGACGAAGAGCTTTCGAAGCTCAAGCGAGCGTTGGAGGAGCTTTTTCATGGCAGCGGGCAGATAGTCTCTCTCGAAGGAGAAGCCGGTACTGGGAAATCTCGTCTCGTCAGCGAGCTTCACAGTTTAGTCCCTGTATCAGACCAGGCGGAGCCAGCGGCTCTCTGGCTCGAGGGACGATGCCAGGAGATGGGAATGGCTGTCGGCTACTGGCCGTTTCTGGATATGCTTCGTGCTTGGTTCGGAGGGCAGTCCGATCAGAAGCAGATCGAATCCGCGGTAGGTATCATGCAGTCATTGGAATCGCTTTCGGACCAGGGATATCTGTCCGAAGAACAGATCGACGAGATCGGCCTCCTCTTTGGCAACCTACTCTCTGTGCGGTTCGGGACCGAATGGGACGAACAATTGGCTCATGCTCGTCCTGAGCAGATC
>CAZLRN010000654.1:0-1695 GCA_964561715.1 uncultured Spirochaetales bacterium | reverse complement strand
TTACAGCGACCTGGCGCGAGCAGGCTCTCTCGCTCACCGTTACGGAGTTCCGCATGCTCCAGGCGCTTGTCGCCCAGCCGGGTCATGTGAAGACTCGAGAGCAACTCATAAGGGAGGCTTACCCGGACGACACCTACGTCAGCGAAAGGACTGTGGACACTCACATAAAGCGGATCCGGAAAAAGATCGCACACCTGGATCCTGAGTTTTCCGCCGTCGAATCCATTTACGGCTTGGGCTATCGCTACAATCCACCCCCCAGAATCCTGAAGCGCGGACCGATCGCATGATTGGAAAAGGAATGTCCTTTCTGTCTCGCATCTCTTTGAGGCTTCTCGCCTTCAATCTGCTTTTAGTCTTCTTGCCGATCGCGGGGTTCCTCTATCTCGATACGTACGAGAGACAACTCCTGCAAGCCCTGGAACATGCCCTCGTTCAGCAGGGCCGGATTCTGGCCGCCGGTTTCTCGCATCAGACCCTGACCGAAGTGTCGGCGAAAGCGGCGCTGGCCGCGCTCGAGCAGAAGCACGAGGCCCGTTTTCGCATAATCGATACGTCAGGGAAGCTCCTGGCGGATTCGAGCAGGCTGGGACCACGCCTGGAGGAGGTCGAAGAGAGCAAGACCTGGAGAAAACTGCCGGAGCAATCCGGGGACCTAAAAGAGGAGAGAGAGGCGAGGCAGAGCCTTCTCTATCGCCTCGCCACCGTCCCGATCAAGTTTTACCGCAAGTTTCTAAGCCCTCCCGCTCCGCCGCTGGAGTCGGGAGATTTCTACAGCGGTGTCAACCGGTTGAACGGAGCTGAGATTAGAGAGGCTCTCCAGGGAAGATACGGAGCGGCAACCCGCATATCCTCCGGGGGCCAGCGTTCTGTCACCCTCTACAGCGCCATCCCGATAAGACACGGAGAAATCGTTACAGGAGCGGTGCTGGTCTCCCAGTCGACTTACCGGATTCTCAGAGACCTCTACGAGCTGCGCCTCGAGGTTTTCAGGGTCTTTCTTCTCTCCTTCGCTGCAGCTGTGCTGATCACATTTATGGTCTCCACCACGATTACGCGCCCCATCGCCAGATTGCGGGACCAGGCATCTGAGCTTACAGATCGGAGGGGCCGGCTCAAGGGGCAATTTCCCTTCACCAAAAGAAAGGACGAAATCGGTGATCTTTCGAGGGCGCTTAAAGAACTGACCCAACGATTGGAGGAACACATACGATTTGTCGAATCCTTTGCTTCGGATGTGTCCCATGAGCTCAAAAACCCTCTGGCCTCCATCCGCTCTGCCACCGAGATTGTCACCGAGATGGCCGATCCGGCCGAGCGCGCCAGGTTTCTCAAAATGATCCAGGATGAGGTGGCAAGGATGGAGCACATGGTGAGCGGGGTTCGGGAGATCTCCCATATCGATGCTCAGTTGGAGCTGGAGGAGCGAATTCAGATCGACATGATGGAGCTTACAGAACGGGTTGTCGAAGGTTTCAGAATGAGGGTGACCGAAGTCGAATTCGAGCTTCAGCAGCCCCAACCAAAATCGGAGTCTCCTCTATGGGTCAACGCATCTCCCGAACGCCTGTCCCAGGTTTTGGAGAACCTGTTGGACAACGCCGTGAGCTTTTCGCCGAAGGGCGGTCGTATCGACTTAAGCGTTTCGCAACGCCACTCCGAAATCGTGATACGAATCGAAGATGAGGGTACCGG
>CAZLRN010000653.1:0-1766 GCA_964561715.1 uncultured Spirochaetales bacterium | reverse complement strand
CTAGAAGCCGGATCGATTGTTCGGCGACTTTCGTATTCGGAATCGGCACCGAGAAACAGGGGCGGATCCGATCGCGCAGCTCTGTTATTTCCGCGGATGTACACAGCTCCGCCATGGTGATGAGCTCGAAGGAGTCGCGTGTGTCGATGTCGATTCCAAAGGCACGCATCCACTGTGACGGATCGGCGACCCCGCAGGTCTGGCCCATGCCTCTTCCACCGAATACTCCGGCGGTCGTCATATTCAGGCTGTTTTTCAGATGACTCGCGCGACAATAGGAGACGATCCGCGCAATCTGGGATGCATCGTCGTGGCTGCCGTAGACAAAGCGATGCTTTACACCTATCTCCTTGAGAGCTCCCTGGAGCACTAATCCTCCCACCGTGCGCCATCCCTGCGAGCCGGGATGGGTCCAGAGCACGATTCCTTTTCCCGAAAAGGCAAAATCACGGATGGCTCCCACAAGATGAGCCGCCCATATCCATGTTCCCGAAAAGAGAACCACCGCCTGCACATCGTCTCGCTTCTTGAGCTTTTCCAGGCCTTCCCTGGCCTCTCTTTTTGTTGAGATGACAGTGTCGTGCTCCACCAGGTCGATGCCCGCTTTGCGGAGAGCCTCTTTGGATTTCCCGATGAGCTTTTCATCCACGAACGGGGTACCCATGGGATCCTCGAGCCCGTCCTTGTGAACTCCAAAAACCACAAATCCCGCTTTTGTTTTTTCCAGCATCCTGTTCTCCTCCTTTTAAACCGAATAATGCCGAAAGGTAGGAAGGTGTTCCCGATTCAGGGAAAACATTTCGTTCGTCATCTCCTTGATCTCCGCCAGCGACAGAACGGCTGCACTGAGGGGATCGTAGGCAAGGGCGTGAAAGATCATTTCCGGATCTCCCGCCAGGCAACCCGCCACAGCCATCTCCTCCACTGCGACGTTGACGGCATTGAGTGCAGCGCATTGCGGTGGAAGAGCACCCACGTGAATGGATTGCAGTCCTTCTCTATCGACGTAGACCGGCACTTCGACACAGCAGTCCTCTGGTAAATTGGTGATAAGGTTCGTATTTGGGACGTTGCCATTGAACCGGAACGGCTCGCCTCCGAGGTAGGCGTTGACGATAGACGCCGCATACTCGAGCCCCCGGCGCAGATCAAGTGGCTCCTTATCGTCCAGCCACTGCTGTGTCTCGGCTTTCCAGGTTTTTTCTCGATTCAGATAGCGTTGAAGTATGAAACCGTAAGTCCCGGGATTCCATCCCACTTCCTGCCTGCAATACTTCTCTATCAGATCCGGCCTTTTTCTAAACCACCAGTTGTATTCCGAATTATGACCGCTGGATTCTGTGACATAGTAACCCAAATGGAGGAACATTTCGTGCCGGACGATATCCTGCCTGTAGTTTTCCGGTTTCAGAACGGCTTCTCTGATGAGAGGATACGCATCCCTGCCGTTCCAGCGGTAATCGATGTACCACGCCTGGTGGTTGATGCCGGCGCAGGTGTATGTGATTTCTTCAGAGGGAGCGCCTATCCACTGAGCGAGCTTATGAGCCGTCCCCTGAACACTGTGACACAAGCCCGTAACTAGAAGTTTCGTTTCGCGCTGCAGGGCTCGACAGAGCATGGCCATGGGATTCGTATAATTGAGGAAGATGGCTCGAGGACAGAGTTTCTCCACATCCTCTGCAATCTTGAGCATGACGGGAATCGTTCGGAGCGCTCGAAAGATGCCTGCCGGCCCTCGCCTCTCCCCGATATTGATATCCACA
>CAZLRN010000652.1:0-1792 GCA_964561715.1 uncultured Spirochaetales bacterium | reverse complement strand
GCGGGTGTAAAGGTCAGCGGATTCCTCGATATCCCGGGCTTCTGGGCGGATTACGCCCGGGAGTTGTCCTTCATGGAGATGTTCGGAATGGCGGACTCCCATTTCTACGACGTCTACACCTCCTATCACCGGCTGGATGAGGGATTCGAGATAAGGAAAAACCTCTACAATCTCAAGATGCATCTCAGGCACATTACGATGTACCCAGACCAGCGCTACTATCGTGAAGGAGCTCGGCAGTGTTTGTCCTTCATTCGGAGTCAATAGGCAATTATGGAGCAAAATCTTGTTTTTTCAACAAGATTTTGCGAAGTAATTGCCACAAGCTTGCTCTACAAGCCGCTTGCAGAGCAAGCAGTTGGCTGCATATAGAAAATAGGCTAAATTGTTTGGATTGTGGGCGGGCCGCGTAGGTCGCAGCCAACGATAGGAGTGTTTCCATGAAACGAAGCGAAATCAATCGCCTCATCCGCGAATCGATCGAGTTCTTCGACAAGATGAACTTCAAGCTCCCCAAATGGGCCTACTAGGAACCCTCGCAGTGGAAGGGCAAAGGAGGGGAAGCCCGCGAGGTTATCGAGAACATGCTCGGCTGGGATATCACGGATTTCGGATCCGGAGATTTCCAGAAGTACGGCCTGATTCTCTTTACTGTCAGAAACGGCAATCTGAAGGGTGACGAAAAACCCTATGCGAAGAAGATCATGATCTCCGATGAAGGTCAGATCACCCCCCTTCATTTCCACTGGAGCAAAATGGAGGACATCATCAACAGGGGAGGAGGAAATCTCGCTATCGAGCTCTATGGCTCGATAGAGGATGAAAGGCTTTCAGAAGAATCCGTAAGTGTGCAGGTTGACGGAATCACTCGGACCACAGATGCCGGCGGCACAGTCGTGCTGAGACCCGGAGAGAGCATCTGCCTCACGCGCGGTCTCTACCATGCTTTCAGGGTCGAACCCGGCACGGGAAAGGTGCTCATCGGAGAGGTCAGCGCCGTTAACGATGACAACACCGACAACCGATTCTACGACGAAATAGGGCGTTTTCCCGAAATCGAGGAGGACGTCGAACCGGAGCACCTCCTGGTAAATGATTATTCTGCATATGTATAGCTCGCTGCTGCTGTAGAATACGCATAACGGCCGTGCAATTACTTCCTTGACATTTCATCTCTGCAGGTCTATAAGAATTTAACGGCCTCAAAAGCAGGCGGTTTTCTCGAGGGGGTTTTGCGAGGCGGTGGAAAAGCAGCTATTTGCAATTATGGAGCAAAATCTTGTTTTTTCAACAAGATTTTGCGAAGTAATTGCCAAATCGTTGGCTGCATATAGAAAATAGGCTAAGTCGTTTGGGTTGTGGGCGCAGCCAACGATAAAATTCTGCAGCCAAGGAGGTGCGTATCGGATAAATAATTATAGAATAAAATCAGTAGACTAAATAAAAAGCTGTATGTGGAGGTAAAAAAGATGAATTCACTGATTGTACTGATCTTGGGAGCAGCGGGAATCGTCGTGGGCTATTTCTTCTACGCCCGACGCATCGATCGCAAAATCGTTCAACCCGATGCCCAAAAGACAACACCGGCCAAGATGTACATGGATGGCGTGGATTTTACGCCAGCCAGCCGTAGCGTGCTTTTTGGGTATCAGTTCAAATCCATCGCTGCTCTTGGGCCGATCGTAGGTCCCATTGTCGCTGTACAGTGGGGCTGGTTGCCGGCGCTGATCTGGATCATCCTCGGCACTTTCTTCATCGGTTGGGTTCAGGACTACGGTGCCATGATCATGGG
>CAZLRN010000651.1:0-1802 GCA_964561715.1 uncultured Spirochaetales bacterium | reverse complement strand
GCGCTCCAACGGAAACTCTGATATCGCGATAAGAATTAGCCGTATAGACTAATCCAGATAATCCTCTCGCATTGGGGTGAAACACTCGATGATCTTGGAATCCTCGAGCACCTCCCCTCCGTGCTTCTCGTTTGATTCGAAGATGTAGCCGTCCCCCTCTTCCACGACAAAGCTCTTACCGCCTTCCCGGAGAAAGCGAATCTTACCTTCGATGACAAAGCCGTTCTGCACCGCTTCGTGCTGGTGCAGGGGAATGCTCGCTCCCGCCTTCAGCGTGAAGTGGCAGAGCATGCTGGCGTCGTTGTACGCCATCGTAACCCGGAAAACCCCTGGAAAGACCTCCACCCTCTTTGCCTCACCCAACCGGGTCAATCCTGCATTTTCAGCCATGTTTCTGTCTCCTTGATTATTGGTCGACTCTCTACTCTCTGGCGATAAACGAGCTATAGGGCCAGCGCATTGCGGCGCTTCGAAACCTCCGCCAGAAGGGTGAACCACCCCATCATAAAGGCGTTTCTGAAAAGCTGAACAGGCCCATAGCCGGCGTACTGCTCCCTCTTAAGACCATCCTCCACGTAGGCCTGCCGGAACACCTCGAGCTTATCACAGAGCTCATCGATCACCGCCTGGGGCGTCTCGGCGTCGATACGTGATTCCACAGAACTGTCCTGCTCGTTGAGGGCCTCGACGTCTCTCCAGTTGATCGTAACATGAACTTCTCCGCCCACGAGCTCCGTGAAATGATAGAGGGACCTCACTCCGCCGCCGAGCATGATGGTTCTGTAGCCCCGCTCTTTGATGAGACGGTATTCCTTGCGGGCTACCGCACACCCGGCCTGGGCCAACACATCGCTTTTGATATCGATGCCGACACGCTTGGTGTATCTCTGCAGGTATTCGTCGAAGATCCCTGTGATATGGGTTACGAAAAAGGGAGGAGCATTGCCGGATCTCTTGGACGCTGTCTCGTACATCTCGCACATCTCGATGGTCTGAGCAATGGAAAACACCTCTGTCGCGCAGATGGGAATATTCTCTTCCACGCACTGCTCGATGGCCTGCATGCCTCCGTCAATTACCGGAATCTTGACCATATAGTTAGGAGCCAGCCTCCGGTTGCGATGAACCGCTCCCATGAGCGCTTTGGTGTCCTCGTCTCTGCGCGGATCGTCCTGCATGGTCACATACCCGTGGGCTCCTTTACTCTGTTCGTAGAGTGGACGGAACTTCTCCATGATGCGCTTCGAGGCAATCTGGTAAACCCGGGCGGCTGCCGCCTCGTGATCCGTGGTTTCGTTGAGAAGCACGTCATCGATCACCCCCTGAATGTACTCAGGATCACTGGCCAGCAGCTTTTGACAGTACTGAGGATTCGTGGTGCAATTGATGGCTCCGGCTGCGATTGCTCTGTCACACTCCTCGCCCGAAGGATTGTTGATCCACATCCTCGTCTCAGTGGCCTCATATAGTCGCTCAAAGTAACTCTTACTCATAGAACACCTCCTTAAAAAACAAAGGGTTTGTTCTTAAGACTTTTTATCGATGACCCTCTGGGCTGCAGCCACGATGTCGGCGACACCGATCTGATAGTAATCCAGCAGCTCGTCCGGTGCGCCCGATCTCGGATAGGTATCTCTGAGGCCTATCCGCGCAAGGGGCACCGGCATCTCTTCGGCGCTCGTCTCCGCAATCGCGCTGCCAAGGCCCCCGATGATATTGTGATCCTCCACCGTGACCGCCGCGCGGGTTTTGGACAACACGTCGACGATGGTCTCCACATCGAGGGGCTTTAGGGTATGCAC
>CAZLRN010000650.1:0-1816 GCA_964561715.1 uncultured Spirochaetales bacterium | reverse complement strand
TCGGAATGGAGGTCATCCTTATCCCCACGGCGTCATAGATGGCATTGGCTATAGCCGGAGCCGGCCCGTTGATGGCTATTTCGCCGATCGACTTCGCTCCAAAGGGGCCGGAATCCTCGTACGAGCCGACGATGATAGTCTGCATTTTGGGTTTGTCCAGGGTGTTGTAGATCTTGTAGTCCCAGAAGCTCGGATTAGTCATTTTGCCGTTTTTATCGAAGAAGTACTGCTCGCACAGCGCATAGCTGATTCCATTCAGCACAGCCCCTTCGACCTGCCCCTCCGCCAATGCGGGATTGATGGGTTGGCCGCAGTCCACAGCGGAGACAAAGTCGAGCACCCTGATCTTTCCGGTTATGGTATCCACCTCGACTTCGGCGAACTGAGCGATGAAGGGGGGCGGCGAAACCGGAGCCGTATGAGAAGCCTGAGCCTGGATCTGAAACTGGTCCTCGGAATAGAGAGAGTGAGAGGCGATATCTTCGAAGGAGAGCTCCCGTCCGGTCTCTCGATCGAGAACCTTGCCCCCCTGGAGGAGAAGCTTGTTTGGATCCGCATCGAGCATCCGGGCTGCAACGGATAGGATCTGGGTTTCGATGTTACGCGCACATTTCTCCACGGCGCCCCCCGAGATGTAGGTTGTGGAAGAGGCATAGGCTCCGACATCAAAGGGCGTGAGATCCGTATCCGATGAGAGAACGATAATGCGTTCAACGGGAACCTGGAGAACCTCTGCGGCAATTTGAGCCAGTATCGTATCGGAGCCGGTTCCTATGTCCGTAGCGCCTATATGGAGATTGAACGAGCCGTCCTCGTTCATTTTCATCGATGCGGCGCCCATATCGATTTTAGGAATCCCCGAGCCCTGCATCGCGATGGCTGATCCCACCCCCCTGACTCTTCCATCCCCGCCTGCGAGGCGCCTGTCCCTCTTTTCGTACCAGCCGATGGCTTCGGCTCCCCGGTCGATGCACTCGTCGAGCTTGCAGGAGGTGATTGTCTGACTCACACCCTCTTGCCCCTCTCCGAGGGCGCGAAAGACCTCTGAGGTTTCCCCCTCTTTTATGTGCTCTCTCTTGCAGTACTCGATCACATCCTGGCCTGTCTGCCTGGCAATAATATCGATCTGTTGGTTAAAGGCAAAATAGCTTTGGGTGGCGCCGTATCCCCGATAGGCTCCACCGACGGGAAGATTCGTGTAGACGGATCTTCCTGTAAACCTCAGGTTCTCGACTCTGTTGAAGAGGGGCAGCACTTTGGCTCCTGCGTTGGATACAACGGTAAGCGCATGAGTGCCGTAGGCGCCGGAGTTCATCAGGCAATCCATCTCGAGGGCCGTAATCGTTCCATCTCTTTTGTATCCGGTTTTGAGGTGCGTCGTCATGGGATGTCTCGTCCTGCTCGAAACAAAGACCTCTCGCCGGGAGAGCACGATGCGCGCCGATCGTTTGGTTCGCCATGAGACCAAAGCCACCAGGGGTTCGAGAAAGACTTCCTGTTTGCCCCCGAATCCACCCCCGATTCGGGGTTTGACGATTCTCAGTTTTCTCAACGGTATGCCGGTGACCCGGCTGACTATCCGCCTGGCGTGAAAGGGGACCTGGGTTGTCGTGACGATGATAAGCCTTGCCCTTTCGTCAAAAAAAGCCACCGCGGCATGGGGCTCCATGGCGCAGTGAGAGGCATAGGAGGTGCAATAGGTGGCCTCATCGATTGTATCGGATTCTCTGAACCCCCTGGAAAGGTCGCCAAAGGCAATGGTCACCTCTGCTGCCAAGTTCCTGCATGGTTCGTAAACTACAGGGATTTTAGCATG
>CAZLRN010000649.1:0-1823 GCA_964561715.1 uncultured Spirochaetales bacterium | reverse complement strand
GTAAGAATATAGCAAATATGGATAAGTTTAGCAAGAAGATAAAATAAAGCTAACAACGGAACTGACTTGTCTCCGCGTCCCGAGCCACCGGCGAGGGTTGGTACCGGTTCTTGCATCATCGCTCCTTCGCTATACTTCGTTGAAAATGCAAGAACCGAGACAAAGCGAAGATCAAGTCCAGTGAAATGTTAAGCCAAGAAGCCTATTTCCTCCATATTCGCTTTTAACTTTGCCTTTTGTGTCTCAAACTACGCATTGTTTTTTTTGTCGAATCGGCCATTCAAGTCATGCCCTCCTGGGACATGAGCGGAAAGCCAAACCCGAGCCTGCATGTATGGTCAAGCTAGTAGAATTACACTGAACTGCTAGCACTGTTTCATTCAGTTGGAAAATCAAGCTCTTGTTCCGGTATTCCTTGCTGTTTTCCATGTTCAATTGCATCCAACCAGGACAGTTTATTTGTTCTAGATACCTCGAACATGCAATTATTGTAAACAATCGCTAAATTTTCATCATCCCAGAAATGAGCATACCATCCATCTAGCACATAAGATTGAAATTTAACTATTTGTTCACGATTGCAGTTAATCCAATATATATGCCAGCGACCCTTATTACCTTCATAGTCGATCTCTTTGTTGTCATCAGTAATCTGGACTTTGAAAACTTCGAAATCATTGATAATCGAAGGATCAGATAGTCCCTCGGCAACAACGATTCCTTTCCAGTAATCCATCAGGTGTCCTTTACGTATGTTAAAAATATAAGTGTATTTCCACTGACTTTCATATGTCGATAAACAATCAGTAGCTGCGTAAGCTAACGCTCTGGCTGCTGGCGTTGGGATATGTGCCGGCTCTTGGTGTAGGTCAGCGCAGCCTTGTATTCTCAACGTAATCGATTTCTATCCCAATCATCTTTCACCTATAAAGGAACAGCCCTTGGCGGCTTAACGTCGAGCTCAGCAGGTTGGCGGCCGAGCCGAAGGCGAGGTATTGGCATGATGATTGCTGGAGCTCCGCGACCTGCAATCATCGTGACAAAAGCCAAATCTGCTGCAGCGTGATGTTGTACGGCAAAACAATTGACATTCTTATCTCTTTCGAGAAAGTAACCACAAGTAAGGTATTTCTTTTCCCTTTTCTACTTGAGTCTCGATATCGGTTTCTAGAAGATCAAACCCCACTTCGTTCACCATTTTCTTCATCGTTTCAGGGTCAAAGCAGCTTAGGATCATCGGCACTCCCAGCCATTCTCCAGTAACATCGTCGTAATCACCCGCCTCAATACTGATGAGTAGATAACCCCCCGCCCGGAGCCAGTGGTAGATGCGACGAAGGATCGTCTTATGTTCCTTTCGTGGAATCAGATCCATTGAGTAGAATGAGATCACGGCATCAAAAGAGGTTGCAGGGAATTCCATCGAGCTAGCATCTGCATGTATGAAATGGCCAGTGGGGACGTTTTGGCGCGCAAGGTTGATCTGGGTCAGGGAAATATCGACTCCTGTAACCTTGTGCTCTTTCGAGATTTTAATATCTGCTGGATCACCTGACCCGCAGCCCAGATCGAGAACGGATGAGCCTGGCTCTAGCTTGTTCAACAGCTTATTGAGCCATCGCATCCGGGGCCATTTTATCTCCCCTTCAAGACTAGCGTATTCGTGAGCTACTTTGTCATAACCATGCTCGACCATTCGCTTAATATCGCTAAAATTTGACTCAGTATTCATGCTACTCGCTGTCTTTCACTCCTGTTTTTGCCGTCCAATGGCCGAGCTGAGCGGAAGGTTCTGGGCGTCGCGAGCTTGCTCGCGTGCGCAC
>CAZLRN010000648.1:0-1831 GCA_964561715.1 uncultured Spirochaetales bacterium | reverse complement strand
GTATCACCGCGAGCATCGCCTATTTCAGAGCAGAGCCAGATAGCAAGGGGGGCCTGTACGGTACACACTTTTAAAAGATGAAAAAGGGAATCTTCCGTAAAATCCGCATGAAAATACTGCTACTTGATTGGCTTTCAAGGTGTCTCCTATTACTCACTCTTGCTGTTACCATTATCTGTAGTTATTACTTTGTGCAGCATCTCCTCAAGCCCAACACCGGCCTTGTCGTCTATTTCCCAGAGGTCATATTCCAAGAGGGAAGAGTGGTTTTTGCGCCAAAAACCCCCTCTTCCCCGGCTGTGGCGAGCGGACTCATTCCCTACAGAGACGTTATTCTCTCGGTGAATGGAGTCTCCATTCGAAATACCAGAGACATCGTTACAGTTGATTCCGAGGTCCGCTCCTTTGAGCCGCTGTTTATAGAGATTCTGAGGGATAATCGAGAGGCGATGTCCCTCGAGATCTATCCAGTTCTCAACCTTTACCGTCCTGATTGGTATTTTATCGCCGTATTTTCTGCTGTTCTCATCTTTACGGCGTTTTACCTTGCGCTCCATTCCACAAAGCACCGATCCTATGCCTTTCTGGTTACGGCTTGTCTGACCTATGTCGTTTTCACCTGTGTGAAGCCCTTCTATTACACCAGCACCGTGACAAACACCCTTATACATTTGGGCAAACTAACGGCCTGGCTCATTGTAGCATTTGGATTGTATTTCCCATTCAAAAGGTGGAATAAACCTCTCCGAATCCTGTTCCTCAGTGCTATTTCACTGCTTTTCTTCATTTTTGTCGTTTATCGCCTCCGACTCTTCGTTCTATGGTCATCCACAAACGCCGAATCCTACCTGATCCAGTACCGGTGGCTGGGAAAAATCGCCAACGCGGCCGAGGGCGTGGCATATTTGCTCTATCTAGGCCTTCTCGGGACCGCCTATGCCCAAACACCCCTGCGAGATGTCAAAAGGCAGCTCGAATGGATTATCGCAGGATTTATGGTGGCTCTTCCTCCCTATTTCTTATTTGATCAGCTGCCGATCATCCTGGATCATCAACCTGGATTTCGTCTGAGTCTGGGAGGTTACTCAAACCTATTCCTTGCCATTTTTCCCATCTTTATCGTAATTGGGCTGATCAGAAAACGGGTCATCAATTTTATGTACTTTCTCTCCCGATACGTCGTTTATCTGGTTCTCGTGCTGTTGGTGATCCTCTTCTTTAGCTCTCTTTTCAATCCCTTTGTGATATCGATGGAGCATAACTTTGGCGTAGACTATCGGATCGCGGGATTCGTGGCTTTTCTCATCCTCTTTCTCTTGCTCTTTCCTCTTCGATCTGTTCTCGCAAGGCTTTCAGAAAGGTTGTTTTACAGGGTGTATTTCCGAAACACGGTGGCTCATTTAAGCCATCTAAAAAGACAGAACAGGCAGCTTTACACATGGCTTGAGGAAATGAACCGCCACGTAACCAGCTCCTATCAAAGGAAGAAATACGAGGATATCAGAGAAGTGGCAAAGGGTATGATCGAGAGGCTGAGAGGTCCGACAGCATCGATCAGCCAGGGATTGATAGGATTTGACAGAAACCTCACAAAAATCGGCCCCTTTCTGTCAGATGTTACCGGGCTCGAAAACGGCAGAGAGATGATTCGCCTTCTGAGGGATGATCTCGAAGCGATTTCGGCCGGAAATCGCGATCTGAAGGATTTCCTGAATCACATTGAAGCACTAACCGGCCTGAGCTCTTCGGGCTCGACTTCTGCAAAGGTATCCCTTCTGGTCAAAAATGCCGTTTTACGATTTCAATCCCACTTTCCAGATGTCAAGGTGTT
>CAZLRN010000647.1:0-1842 GCA_964561715.1 uncultured Spirochaetales bacterium | reverse complement strand
GGAATGGGCCTGGCATCGGAATGCTCTGCCCATAGGAATGGGCCTGGCATCGGAATGCTCTGCCCATAGGAATGGGCCTGGCATCGGAAAGCTCAGAAAGCTTATTGACGCAATCGAAGCTTTTGAACTAAGCTTTTTGGCACCTGGGCCTGCCTAGCATATCTGGTGTGGTAGCTCCGGATTTGCTAGGGCATGAATAAAACACACACTATTTTTGCCAGATGCGTCCCGTCGCCCTCGATGCAGCATGGTTACGATTTGGAGAGGTGAAAGGAATGAGCGAATATCGGGTAGCCGTCGCTGACGCGCGGTTCGGTTCCTACAGAGAGGAGAAAGAAGTTCTCAAGGAAGTCGGGGCCGAGCTTGTCATGCACGATATCACAAACGATGACGAGGCGATCGATGCTCTGAAAGAAGTGGACGCTGTGCTTTTGAACCTCTATTCGCTGGGCGCCAAGGTGATCAGGCGGATGAAGAAATGCCGCATCATCTCCCGATACGGGGTCGGATACGATAACGTCGATGTAGAGGCGGCCACCAGCCAGGGAATCTGGATATCCAACGTACCCGATTACGCTTACGAAGATGTTTCCGATCATGCTCTGGGAATGCTGCTTGACTGCGTGCGAAAGATCACAATTAAAGATCGGAAAATACGAAGGGGCGAATGGAATCTAGACTACAGGTTCCAATGCCAGAGGATCAAAGACAAGATTTTGGGGTTCATCGGATACGGAGGCATCGCTCGAGCATTGCACCGAAAGATTTCGGGTCTGGGACTGGCCAAAGTACTCGTATTCGATCCGTATATCGACCGGGAGTACATCCGCGACAACGGAGGGGATCCATGCGATTTCGAAACCCTTCTCAAAGAGTCGAATTTTATCACGATCCACGCACCTCTTACAAAAGAGACACGAAGGCTTATAGGCGCAAAGCAGCTCGCCATGATGAAGGAGGATGCCATCCTGATCAACACCTCGCGGGGTCCTCTCATCAATGAGGCAGCCCTCACCAAAGCTCTGCAGGAGAAGAAGATAGGATTCGCCGGTTTGGACGTATTCGAATCAGAGCCCCTGGCCAAGGACAGTCCCTTGAGAAAACTCGACAACGTTATACTCACAGATCACGCGGGCTGGTATACTGAAGAATCTTTGGTGGAGCTCAAAACAAAAGCTGCCATGAACATCGCCGAGGTGTTCAGATCGGGAAAACCCATCTATCCTGTCAATCAGGTTTAATGTCCAGGAGGACAAACAATGAATGAAGTCTTGAAGAAAATTGGTGAGATAGGGATCGTGCCTGTTGTAAAGATCATGGATGCCAAGGACGCTGTTCCGCTGGGAGAGGCTCTAGCCGCCGGCGACCTGCCTGTGGCGGAGATCACCTTTCGAACCGACGCGGCGGAGGAGGCGATCAAAAGACTTGCAGATGAGCTACCCGATATGCTGATAGGCGCAGGAACCGTTCTCACGGTAGAGCAGGGCAAAAAGGCTATAGCTGCCGGGGCCAGGTTCATCGTCGCGCCGGGATTCAATCCCAGCGTCGTCGATTACTGCGTAGACAACAACATTCCCGTCACCCCTGGCATTAACTCTCCCACAACTATCGAAATGGCCCTGGAGCGGAATCTGAAGGTTCTCAAGTTCTTTCCCGCCGAAGCCTCCGGGGGTTTGGCCTTTCTCAAGGCTCTAAGCGGACCCTATGGCGGTGTGACTTTTATTCCCACCGGCGGCGTGAATGCGGGAAATTTAGCCAACTATCTGGCGAGTCCGCTGATTCATGCTGTTGGCGGGACGTGGATCGCGGGGGCCGATGCGATCGCAACCGGCAAGTTCGAAG
>CAZLRN010000646.1:0-1845 GCA_964561715.1 uncultured Spirochaetales bacterium | reverse complement strand
CTTCAATCTTGATATTTATTTCCCTCCCCGTTGAGGTTTGGCGCTTGCGTTGAGGAATAGACTCTATCATTTCCTACGGCAATGCTGAAAGACAAGTTCCGGCGCTCGCACGCCTGAGAGCCGAAAATTGAAGCTGAAGCGACCTGGATCGGTATGCCTGTCTCAACAACTCACGCTATTATGGGCGCCGTCGCCGGTTTTGGAATTGCGGCTCACGGGACCGGCTCCGTGGCGTGGGGGAAAATAGGCGCTATCGAGACTGGCTCATGCTCAGGTGATTATCGAGCAAGTTCTTCACTAACTAAAGATGTGAACTGGTTCAATCGCGTTGGAGAAGGCGAACGCCCTCCTGCGGTATCTCTTTGAGATACAGGTCGCGTTGGGGGTAGGGGATCTGGATTCCCTCTTCCTTGAACCGCTTCCAGATATGGAAATTGATCCATGCCAGCGCCTGGTACTTGTCTGTCGCACTGCCGATCCAGGTCCGCAGCTCCATGAGGATTCCGGAGTCCTGAAACTCCAGAACGCGAACCTCGGGAGCGGGATGCCTGAGGCCGTAGGGATTGTCCTCGTTGACGGACAGAAGCACGTCGGTGGCTTTCTGCAGATCGCTCCTGTAGTGGACCTGGACCATGTTCCGCAAGATGATCCGCTCGTCGAGATAGGAGTAGTTGTGGATCGTGCCCGTAATGAGCTTGCTGTTGGGAACGATGATCGTCTCGTTTGTGAGAGTGTTGATTACCGCCGAGCGGAGCCGGATCTGGACCACCTCTCCCTCCATCTCCCCAACCTGTATTCTATCACCCTCTTTGATCGGCCTCTCGAAGATGAGAACGAAACCTGAGATAAAGTCCGCCACCACGCCCTGCAGTCCAAAGCCGATACCAATGCCCAGAGCTCCAAAGACAATGACCAGCGAGGAGAGGTTGATTCCAATGAGCGAAAAGCCCACGAGAACAGCGACAATGAGCACGGCGTTTTTAATGAGAATCGAGATCGTGAACTTGGTTTCTTCGGCCATCGAAAGCCTGTGCAGGATGGAGGAATCGACGAAACTCTTGATAAGGCGAGATATCCATGTGGCAACGTAGAAGACCGGGAGGGTCAACAGCACCGTTACGATCGTAATAGTCGTGTCACCGGCGGTAATGAAGGGCGTGGTGAGGACGGTCCAGACAACCGATGCAAAGCGGATGATTCCCGGACCCAGAAAGTTCAGAACCAGCCCTACAACCGTCAAAAGAAAGACGATCCGCAATATCAACCTGATGGTGCGGAGTATCTTCTCCCTTTCTTCGTCATGCAGACGCACCCGGCCATAGATGAGCTTTTTAACGAGAAACAGAATGAGTTTGTACAATCCAACGGCGACAAAGAGAGGCAGGACGATTTTGAGCACGATTTCGAGAATCGTAAAATCGATACCCCCCAGGCTCAAGGATTTCGTCAAAAACTGATATGCGTTACGAAACACTTACTCGATCTCCTCCCTTCTCTTTTCGGGAGAAATCGAGCTGCAAATGAGTTTTTACTAGTCGGAGATTATCGCCGCTACGGCTGCGTTACAGCTGCGCTTTCCAGAGTCCGTGAATATTGCAGTATTCCCGGGCCGTCACGCTGCTGGCCTTTACGCAAAAGGTGGCGACGGGTTGATCGCCGGGATTGAGAAACTGCCGATACGCCTGTCCGTCGGCAATGAGCTCGATCCACTCGATGTAGTGCTTCTCCTCCATGGGATGAAGGGTGCTGCCCACCGTTACTTTGAAGCCGTCGCCGGTTTTTTCGATGACAGGAACATGTTTCTCCGTAGCCGAATCCGCGGTTTTCTCGTTATAGAGCTTCATC
>CAZLRN010000645.1:0-1851 GCA_964561715.1 uncultured Spirochaetales bacterium | reverse complement strand
CCATGCCATAGAGAAACTCTTTTGCCGAACGCGCCAGACGCTTGAGGGTCGTTTCTTTTTTTTCTTCTCCGCTCATATCCTCTCCATAAAAAGTTTGATCGGGCTTCAATCCACCCCTTCGATCAGTCCCACCAAATCCGTCAGATCTCGCTCCCGCAGGAGGTTGCGCTTCCACCGGTTGATCACGAGTACTGTATAGGGAAGGAGGCGCAGTGTATAGTAGGGCGGCAGAATAGGAATTCCGACCATATCGCCGAAGGTTATCAGGATAAACAGCCGCTCTACCTCCGCCCTTTCCCTCCTCAAATCGCGGACCCAGTCAAAGGTCGTCATCCCGTAGAACATCTCTTTTGCGGCCTTCCACAGATGGTGCAGTTTTTTCGAGAAAGCCTCTGACATAGTCTCCAATATATGCATGGGAGGGATGGGATTTGTCCCCCCCATGCTGAAAAATTTGATTTACGCCGCTTTTGTCTCTTCTCCCGGCTTGCGCTTTGTGAGGGCCTTCAGGCCGTCTAGTACGAGAAGGATTGCCGCCAATATCAAGACGACGGAAATGAGGGCGACCAAGAGGGATGCAACAAGGGCCTGAGTCGCGATCTCCGGGGTGGCCATCTTTCGGAAGTTCTGCACGGCCAGATAGACCAGCGCCGCAATCGTGGTAATGATCATGAAGAAAGAGGGATAGAGCGCCCATGTATGCTTTCTTCCCTCCGACATCGCCCATAGGGCGATCAGCAGCAGCGCCAAGCCGGCCATGAGCTGATTCGCAGCACCGAAGGTAACCCAGATGGTCAGCCATGGAATGATCCATACGAAAACCAGCGTCAGGATCAGAGCCAGAATGGTCCCGACGTGCATGTTCTTGATCACGGGAATCTTGTCGCCCACCAGCTCGGCGCTGGCGACACGCATGAAGCGGACAACCAGTTGCATAATGGTCAATCCCATGATCACGAGAAAGACGGAGCCATAGGCCACACCGAACTCATGAGGCACTCGGATGTAATCCAGGAAGTTGGCCAGACCGTGGGCAAAGACACCCAGGGCTGCTTTGCTCCCGAGGATCTCCTTGTAGCCGCTCAAGCCCCCGAAGGCGACTGTGGCGGTCAGGAAAGCCATGATGGCGAAACCCATCTCCATGAACATGGCTCCGCCGCCTACCGGCAGGGCATCGGTTTCCTTTTCCAGCTGGCGAGCCGTGCCCGAGCTCGACACCAGGCTGTGCCATCCGGAGATCGCTCCGCAGGCGATGGTAACGAAAAGGATCGGCCAGAGGGGGCCTATGCCTATGGTGAACTGGGTGTATGCCGGAAAGTCACCCATGCCGGGGCGCCAGATCAGCAGACCGATTACTCCTCCCAATACCCCGAGTGAGACGATCCAGAAGGACACATAGTTGATGGGCTGCGCGTATGACCAGATGGGCAGCACAGAACCCAGGTAGCAGAAGACGATTACGATGAGAGTGCCAATGACCTGGGCCTGGGTGTTTCCCAAGAGTATCTTGGGAGATTCAGGCATTCCGTAGATAGCCGAGAAGAACTTTGCCACTCCTGGAAGCGTGCTGAGCCAGATACCCACAAAGCTGATCACGACGGTCACGATGGTGGTGAGGATGATGTCCCGCTTCCACTTGTAGGGCATCTGACCTGCCAGGATCCCCATAAGCACGACTATGATGATTCCCAGGGGCACCTGAGGGTTGGTCATCAATGCTTTGCCTATCAGATTGCCAAAGGACGCCATAATGAGAAGCAGATAGAAGTAGATAAAAATCATCAGGATATTCCGTGCTCGAGGAGAAATGAGTTTGTAGCTCAGCGCTCCCATCGTGTCCCCTTCGCGGCG
>CAZLRN010000644.1:0-1885 GCA_964561715.1 uncultured Spirochaetales bacterium | reverse complement strand
CCACGGAGCGCTTGTAGGTCTCTCGATCCATGATGGAGAGGGCGAAGGATGGAGGATTGGACCTATGGGCGATGACATGTCTCTGGTTCAGCAGGGTCAGAAAGGTCTCCCATACAAACTGAATAGCAAAGAGCACCACGTAGAGTATAAGAATAGATTGAGCGTTCATGGCTCAAGTTTAAGCATAGCGCCACTGGCCCGTCAAATTGTGCTATAATCCAGGAGGTATGATGAACTCGATCCTCTATTTGGCCTGGAGCCTCCTGGGGCTTTTTCTGTTGCTGCTAGTCTTCAGATTGTTCGGAAAAGCCGGGCTCGTCGGATTCATCTGCACCTCCGTTGTCCTGATGAACATCTTCGTGACCAAGTCCATGCGGATATTCGGACTCGGGGCGACAGGCGGAAACGTGCTGTACGCCTGCATCTTTCTGGCCACGGACCTCCTATCCGAGTACTACGGGGGCAGGGAGGCTCGGAAGGCCGTTATGATCGGATTTACGGCATCGATCCTCTCACTGGCGGCTTCGATGGTGACCCTGGGCTTTCAGCCCGCCGAATGGGACTGGGCCCATGAGCCTCTTGCCGCAATCTTTTCTCCCCTCCCGCGTATCGTCGCCGGGTCGATGGTCGCCTATCTGATATCCCAGAACCTGGATACCTTTACCTATGATTTTATCCGAAAGCGATTTAAGGCTCTCTGGCTGAGGAACAACGGTTCGACCTGGACTTCTCAGCTTGTCGACACCGTCGTTTTCTGCACCATTGCGCTTCTCGGAACGATGCCCTTCTACGCCTGGCTGCAGGTAATCGTTTCGACCTATCTGCTCAAGGTCGTGATCGCCGCGCTGGACACTCCCTATATCTACCTGTCCAGGCTATGGAAGCCCCAAGAGTTGCAGGCTGCCGGGACGCAAAGCTAGTCGGCTTCGAAGAGCACAAAATCGACGGGGCCGCCTGAGACGTGGGGGGAGAACCGTTCGAGGGCGCCTTCGAAGTGTACATTCCAGTTCTGCTCGATTTGCTCTTTGGCGTAGAAAAAGGCTTCCAGAACAGTAACAAATCCGTCGCCGTTGTGATCGCCCCTGCCCGCAGTTTCGAGCAGGAAATAGGTGAAAACACCGTGTGAGAAGCTGGAGGATTCGAAGGAGAACTCCTGCTCCCCCGATGCACTTATGACAAGGGCATCCTGCGGATCGATATCGTAGCCGGTATCTCTGTAATTCGTGTAGAGCCTGAAGGCTTCGCTGAGTATCTCTCCAAAACTCTCCTTGCTGCCATCATACTCCGGAGGTGTTCCGTCGGCTTCGAGCTCGTTGCCGATGAATCCGCCGGAATTGCAGGCATCGAGGATAACAATCTTTTTTTTGCAGGGGATGCTCTTGATGAGCTGGCCCATCTCATCGTCATAGAGGTTCATCGTGTTTACCGCGGTGTTCAGTACAATTCCCTCGTTGTTGGCGTCACCGGTTGGCGGCTCATCTCCCCCTGCCGGGGTAGGAGCGCAGCCGTGGCCCGAAAAGTAGAAGACGAACAGATCGTCCCTGCCGGCCTGACTCTTGACGGCGTTGAAGTCCGCGATGAGTTGTGTGTAGGTTGCTGCGGAGTCTGTTCGCGCGGTCACACTGTAGCCTTGCGAGCTGAAGAGTGCTCCCATTGCCAACGCGTCGTCATCGGTGTACTGGAGATCTTCTGACCCTGCTCCAGCAGGGTTGTAATCCGCTATCCCGTAGACGATGGCATACTGCGTGTAGTCGATCTCGAAGCTGCAGCCAGCGAAAAGCAGAATCACAAATAAGAGAATGGACAAATTTCTGTAGCAACCCATGAGCTTTTTCCCAATGTACCAGTTTCTCGTCGGGAATTCACCCTTAGCCGAGGACTATTC
>CAZLRN010000643.1:0-1893 GCA_964561715.1 uncultured Spirochaetales bacterium | reverse complement strand
AGCGATAGACCTGCGCCTCTGTTTCTCCTCCGCCTTTGCCCAGCAGAATCTCAGAGTACTCGAGGACAGGAGTGTCTATTGCCACGAATCCGAAAAGCTTCAGGGTTTTTTCTAAAATTCCGATAACCCGGCCTTTGAGGGCTTCGGATTCCGGAAGCGAATCTCTAAATCCCTTCAGGACACGGGGTTCTATGAGTCGTTCCATCAACCCTAGTGAAACACAATGCCACCTGTTTGTCAAATTACACCATAATCTGTTGACACCCTTTCTCCGCCGCAGGTATTTTTGTCAGTGATCATCGACGAGACCCCGTTCCCGTAGGATGTTGTCTCCTTTGTAGTGGAAAGCTAAAAGCACCGTAAATGTTTGCTTAGAAAGAATATAGGCTATTTGGTAGCCATATTGTAGCCAAACGCCCCATGGGAGGGGAGGTGCAGGTTACATACTATTCGAGAAAATGGAAGAACGGCAAGAAGACATATTATTATCGAATTGTCGACGATGAGGGTAATCGTAGGAGTGGGATCAATACTCACTGCTCTTCAAAACAAGCTGCTCAAGACTACGTAAACGGCCTGATAATAAAAAAGGGTCCTGCCTTTTGGAAACAGAAAAAACATCAGACCTTTACTGAGTATGCCAAGGATTGGTGGGTCTACGGCCGCCGTCCTTATGTCCAAGGGAAGCTAAGGAGCAACAAACAGATCTCGAGGTCTCTGTGCGATATACGCCGAGGCTACCTGAAACGGCATATCCTTTCCGCTTTCGGCAGTCGGCGCATTTCTTCAATCAAGCCGATCGAGGTAGAGAAATAGCTTCTCAATCTGCCGGAAATAAGCGGTCGCTACGGTCGGAAACTCTCTGCTATCACTTGCAACCAGATACTCTCTACCTTCCGCATCATGTGCCGGTACGGCGTCAACAAAGCGATTCTGGAAAACGATCCTACGAAAGGCGTTGAATCGTTCGGTGAGGATCGTGCAGAGAAGGGGATCCTAGAGCCTGATTAGATCTGTAAACTCTTTGACAAAACACGTATTGAGGAAGTCTGGCTCGGAAATGAGATCCATTACACGATCAACTTGCTGGCCGCAAGCACTGGTATGCGGATGGGTGAGGTCCAAGGCCCTCAAAGACGATACGTTTTCGGCGGCTATCTCAAGGTTCAAAATTCTTGGGTCCAGAAATACGGACTGAAAGGGCCGAAGACGAGAACGAGCCGTCGATTTGTCCCGGTTCCGAGTGGCACGTTCACACAACTGCACCGAGTCATGGAGCTCTCGCATTTCCAGGATCCCGAGGACCTGGTCTTCCACGGAGACAGGCGGGACGTTCCTATCACGCACCATTGGATCGAGCGAAAACTCTACGCTGCCATGAAACGTATCGGGATCTCCGACGAGGAACGGAGGGCTAGGCGTATTTCGTTTCATTCCTGGCGTCATTTCCATAACAGCCTGCTCCGCGGAAAAATCCACGACTCAAAGCTCCGCATCCTTACTGGACACGGTGGATGGACGATCCAGGACCACTACACGCATTTCAGGCCTGAGGATTTCAAGGACGTGGAGGAGATCTGCGAGAATTTCTTCGAGGGAGAATCATAATGGAAAAGTTTTACATAGATGTTGAAGAGATTAGACAAGAAATAGCTGCATGTGAGCAATATTAGTCACCGGAAGAATAGAAAGATGCCTTTTCGCTCCTACTTAAAAAGCTGGAGACTTTCAAGGAAGATTTTGATAGGGAGATAGGCCGCGCGCTTATTGCTGGCAACATAATTTATCATGAGCTCGAGGACTATGTGGATCTCGGTCCAGGTGGCATGAATCAATATCAGGATCCTGCATCTGGCACTACTATCGATAAGCTAAGAAGCAATTAGAGAGTCA
>CAZLRN010000642.1:0-1900 GCA_964561715.1 uncultured Spirochaetales bacterium | reverse complement strand
CCTCCATACTGCGGTTGTGCTCCCGCGACGACGCGGTGATCGTGGGCCAGTCCTTCTCCAAGAGCTACTGTATGACAGGCTGGCGGCTGGGCTGGATCGTGGCCAGGGAGGACCTCGTAAAAAAGGCCACCCAGCTCAACGAATTCATCGTGTCCCATGCTCCGGCCATGGTTCAGCGGGCCGGTGAGGCTGCTCTTGCTGCCGGAGAGGAGACCATCCAGAACATGGTCAGAGATCTTCAGAGACGGGTCGAGTACTGCTTCGAAGCTCTCTCCTCCATCGAGTCGGTTACGGTCCACAAGCCCGAAGGAGCGTTCTATCTGTTCCCGCGCATAGCAGGGCTGGAGGATTCTTTTTCGTTCTGTGTCTCCCTTCTCAAGGAGAAAAAAGTTGCAGTGGCTCCTGGTTCGGCCTTCGGAGCAGGAGGCGAAGGAGCCGTGAGAATCTGCTGTGCTTCGGATCCGGCGATACTGAAACCGGCGATGGAAAGAATAGCGGATTTTGTCTCAAGCCGTTGACTGCAGTTTCGAAGCGGCGGTCTTTTACTTGATGACGGTCACGATTCCGGCATTTCCATCGACGATCACGTGATCCCCGGTCTCGATAATCTCAAAGGGATCTCGATCGAGATCGGTCACCATTGGAATCTCATTGACCACGCAGCCGAGAACCGCCAGGGCATCGACGTTGACGTTGATGAAGGCCACCGGCGCCTTTCCCTCTCTCTTGGCCAGCCCGATGACCAGAGGAGTTCCGGAGGAGCCCTTTGTCGATTCGATGACCAACACCCTGCCCTCGAGCAATTCGCCTTGCAGCGGATTCCCCTCCGCAAGGATCTTGCCTGCCACGGGATCGACCTCACCCCAGAAGGAGATGGTCGTCGGTGCGACGAGGGCTTTTCCTTCGGCCCGGCCCTTGACGAGGGTGCGGCAGCGAATCTCGATGCGTTTGGGCGCTTCAGCCATGGGACCACCTCCCTGTAAGAGCTGCTTCAATGCAGGCGTCCACATTGTCCACGATCGTTTCCGCCCCGATCATGTTCCTTCCATAATGAGCCTGCTTGAATCCCGCCGTTACGATGCGACTTGCATCGACACGCATCGAGTTTGTGGGGCAGGTGTCGCAGAAGAGGTATCCCCCCGCGTCGGTGATCAGTTTGGCGTAGCCCATTCGCCGTGCGTTGGCACGAGTCGCGTATGCGGAATTAACCCATAGCCTCACGCCTTCTGCGAGTCGTTTACCCTCGAGAGCGAGAGCAATATGCGCCACCTCCTGAAGAGAAGCGTGGGGACAGCCCAGGATTACGGTGTCGATCTCATCTCCAGTTGCCTTCTGAAGCGCTTCGTAAGTATCCCTCTTCTCAGCATCTCCAAACTCGACGCGTCTAGTGGGAGCCTTCCCTCTCAATGCCGCTTCGAGGGAGGGTGCTTCGGGTGTCACGCCCGCGATATGGGCCATCGTCACGCCTCCACCGGTTGCAAGGGCTGCGCAGAGTTGTTTGGCGTCATCCTGCGGAGGCTGAGAAACTCCAGTGAAAACCGGCACCTCGAGGCCTGCCATTTTGCCGCCAAAGTAGCCGAGGGCTCCCCAATCCGTAGAATTGGCGAGCTCCGTTGTCACGTCCACCTGCAGAGTCGCTCCTCGGTTCTCGTCTAGAAGAACGCCGAACTCCGGAACGTAGCCCGTGAGAGCCGCTGCGATGGCGCTTTCGGTTCCGTTACGGGTCGTGCGGGCTCCGAGAATCGTGTTGGCGTAAACAACGGCGGAGGATTCGGTCCAAGCGCAGATCTCGCCCTTCAGCGGAACATTGCCGACGAGGTACGGAGCACAGGTGTAGGTCAAAAGGAAGCCAGCCTCCCGGGCCATGGACATGATCCGTTTCTGAGCTTCCACCTGTTCG
>CAZLRN010000641.1:0-1906 GCA_964561715.1 uncultured Spirochaetales bacterium | reverse complement strand
GCCGGAAGGTCACGGTTGGGCCGCAGTCCGACGAATCCGTTCCCGCTGTCTGCTGCGCTTGTAAGGCCCTTTCTTGATCACAGAACCTCACATCAAATAATAATCGGAATCATTCTTAATTTATTAAAAATCAATGCGCTCAGTCAACCCCTGCAATCAAGGACCTTTCGAGGCAAAGAAAAACTCTCCCATAAGAGATGATGAAGACCAAGGGATCTGACTATCGCGGGTTTCCTTCATGACATCCCGCCTCACCAATTTGAGCATCTGTTCCACCTCAAGTCCGGGTGAATTAAGGTGCTTGAGAAAAGCCGAGGTGAAGATGCCGTTTCTCCCACTCCCCTCGCCTGCGACCGAGCCCGGCGCTGTGGCATAGACGATGAGGGAACCCCTCGGGGCCTCCATAATAGCCAGTCCCCTGCTAGCCGAGCGAAAACTTCTCTTGAAAGGATTATCCCTGCACGAATCAAGAATCACCAGGTTAGTCTCATTGTTCGCTCGCTCCATCTTTGCCAGTACAATTCCCGCGTCCACAGCCTTGAAACGAACCTCCTCTTCTGCTTGGATCTGGGCATCCAAGGGAATAAGGTAATTGATTCCGTCGACCTGTATGCCATGACCTGCAAAATAAAAAAGCCCGACTCCCCCATTGATCAGCTCATCCCCAAATCGACGAATGGCATCCCACATCTCTTGCTGGCTTGCATTCAAAAGAGTCGTGACCGAAAACCCCAGAGATTTGAGAACCTTTGCCATATCAACGGCATCGTTGATGGGATTCTCGAGAGGGGCACGCCTATAAGCTGCGTTGCCGATTACAAGAGCTGTTCTCCTCCCGAGATCCTTTTGGGAATTCGAAGCGGGGGCTTGCGTCTCGACCGTGGTTCCAGCAGTCGAAGAAACAGCAGTTGCTGGCTTTGCCAACGCCTCCCAGAATCCCGAATCTGTGAGCTCAGGATTTCGCAGGAAGGCGTCATAGATCCGCTCGCACATTTCACCGATCTCTTCTTCGATAAGCTGCTTATTCACCTCCTTCATATCGCGGATATACGTGTAAATGGTGCTCTGCTTCTGCACGGTTCGTGCCTCTGTCTCGCCGATGCCCTCAGCCATCTCTTGACCCTCATAAGTAAGAATCGCGTGAAACTTGATAGCTGTCGTCCGCTGGACAGAAGCCAATAGCAGCAGAACCTCCAATCCAGACTCACGCTCTGCGTCGGATGTTTCGATCGTGCTGAAATTTCGCTCGAAGGTCTTGGCGAGCACCTCCGCAAGTGTTGCCCGATACTCTGTAAAAGCCACCTGCAAAGCAGGCGGCTTTTACCAAGCAGTTTCGAAGCGTGGCTTCGAAACTGCAGTGAACTTCATCTCGAAGGTGCTGTAATCGAAGGAAAAATCATTTTTGACTTCTGGCGCAAGAACGATCCGCAGAGGCGCGGCCACATGAGTTCTTTTTATGCTGATTTCAGGAGCTTTGGGCGTCAGAATGATGCCCTGATCGGTTTCTCCCGGTATCGTCTGCTGGGTCGGCGTCACCCCTACACATCCCAACAAGAGAACCGCAACGCCTGCCAGAGTGATCAAGAATAAGGGAGATGTTTTCATAGGATTCATCTCTATCCTCCTGAATTGGCTCTATCGATCACTATAAATGCAAAGAGTCGGCATCGCAACTAACAGCCCTTGCTCTGTTCAGTCGCCGGTCAAGCAGAGGCTCAGTCGTAGAGCGCATCTGATACGGCTTGACAATCAAAATCCTTGTGGTTAGGTTTGGCATACTTAGGAGGGACGAATGGAACGGCTAAAGACGAAGTACATGGGTCTCGAGCTGAAGAATCCCATGCTGGCAGGAGCCTCGAGTTTTACTTCCGATATAGAAAAGATCAAGAAGATAGAGGAATCTGGG
>CAZLRN010000640.1:0-1913 GCA_964561715.1 uncultured Spirochaetales bacterium | reverse complement strand
CCTTGATGTCCATCAGGGCCAGGTCAAATCCGTCCCCTCTCACAGCCTCGAGGGCTTTGAGCACGTCGTGAACGCTTACCGTTTCATAGCCCTTCAATTCCAGGATGTCGGCCACATTCTGGCAAAAGGCGATATTGTCATCAACGATGGACACTTTTTTCTTCATGATTATCCCCCTTTATGGTTTTCGCAAGACGGCAAGCGTACAATAAAGGTGGCCCCTTTTCCGGCTTCCGATTGAGCTTCTATCGTACCTCCGCGCCTCTCTATAATCATCCGGCAGATCGCCAGCCCAAACCCCATACCTCTTGTCCCAGTGATGAACAGGGGCTCAAAGATCCTTTCCAGATTATCCGCTTCAATGCCGTGACCGGAATCTCTAAAGAAGACTTCACACCATCCGTCTGCTGTATTTTCTGCGGTCACCCCAATGGTGCCTTCACTGTCCATGGCCTGCACCGCATTTGTGGCGAGATTCTTAAAGACTATGGCAAGCTGTTCCCTGTCTGCATCAACGAAGATATTGCCTTGCAGTACCTCATTAACTACGCCGACCCTTCGCGGCGGCCTGGCGAGGGTTACCCCATCTTCGACGACATCGGTCAGGTCCAGACGGACTTTACGGCCTTCCTTGCTCACGGAGAGATTCTGCAGGTTTTGGATGATATTCGTGGATATTTTAACCTGATTATGGATACGGTCGCGGTGAGAGAGCGTTTTCGCATCCGCCCCTTTGAGTTTCGTCTTTAAATAGAATACCGAACTGCCGATAACGCCCAGGGGATTCCTGATTTCGTGTGCTATGCTTCCCGATAACCGGCCTACTAACGCCAATTTCTCCTGGCGCACCAGTTCCTCCTGCGCCTGTTTAATCTCGATAATGGTCTGTTCACTTTTCTCCACCATCTGATTGAAGCCGACACCCAAATTCCCTAACTCATCGTTCGATCGAATGTTCACTTTGGCTTTTTGGAAATGCCCTTCAGCCACCAGCTTCGTTCCACGTACCAACTCTTTTATGTCTTTCAGGATCGAATTCGAGACAAAAAAGACTGCGAGAGAGGTGAGAACAAGTACGCTTGCTATAATAATGAAGGACCTTATAACGCTCTGCTCGTAGCGAATGTCTGTGATCTTCTTTGCCTCCACCAGCTGCTTCTCCTGCAGCAACAGAAACTCCGTCATATCTTTATCCATCTGGTCGATGATCAAACTCAGCTCCGCCCGAATCAACTCTCGGGCTTCATCCTTCTTCCCCGCTCTCGATAGGGCCACCACGCAGTCTCGAATCGGATCGGCCTGCTGAAAACCCTTTTGAAGTTCTCTGACTAATTTCTTTCCCTTTTTCGACAACAGGTTCATCATCTTGGATAATTCCTCAAGCCGTTCGGTTATGGCAATCCTCTGGTCGAGCATGATCCGTTCGTACTCGTCCATCTTCTCGCTGCTTTCGGCAAGAACATGGTTCAATGTGGCCCGGTTCCAGGCAATAGGGGCGAGGTTTTCGTTGGCGATCAGCTGCGGTGGCTGAGAATGGTCTTCATGAATCGAGTGAAGCTCTTTGTTGATGTCATCCATCCCAACGATACCATGCCATTCTATAAGAGCTATTAGGAGTAGGGTGATCATTAAGAGGCCATATATATTTTTTCGAATCGATAAGCTCATAATTGGTAAAGCTGCTCCCCTAGTGCTTCCTTGCTTCGGTTCCCCAAACCCTCTGCTCGCCTGAGGGACGCAATGGTGCTCAGTCGCATGATCAGTAGCTCCATCTCGGCAAGGCTAATCGGCTTGCGAAGGTACCCATAAATCCTGTGTTTAAACGCTATCTCCGGCTTCAACATATTCCCGAGTACCGTAATTAGTCGATCCTTAAAAAGCCATTTCCAAAGCGATTTTCCCTGTTTTTCCGG
>CAZLRN010000639.1:0-1918 GCA_964561715.1 uncultured Spirochaetales bacterium | reverse complement strand
TGCTCTGAAGACCTATTCCAATATACACCGAGGGACTGGGCACTACTCTCTGGCGACAACACGTCTGTATGAGCGCGCAAAAGAGATTGTGCTCGATCACCTCGAACTCGATAAAAAGAGGCACGTCGTCATCTTCTGTAGTTCCTACCGCTCGCATCTGCTCGAAACCAGACTCAGGAACCGCACCCATCACATCCTATCCAGCGAACAGCTCAATTTGCCCTTGGGAATCAGAGCCCTTGCTGTGAAGAAGCACCCTCTGCCCCGAGCCAGACATCCTCTACACACCGGCGGAGGAGTCATAAAGTATGTCTTGAAAAACTCCCTGGTTTGGGCCGATGCCCCGGAGCGATACGAGGCCGGCACACCCGGTATCATCAACGCTGTTGCTTTTGCCAAGGCGCTCCAGCTGATCC
The DNA here is from genome assembly GCA_964561715.1 of uncultured Spirochaetales bacterium. Taxonomy (GTDB): domain Bacteria; phylum Spirochaetota; class Spirochaetia; order SZUA-6; family CAZLRN01; genus CAZLRN01. The sequence goes on along the minus strand of CAZLRN010000639.1, from coordinate 1,502 downwards.
GATCACATGGCAAATGCGCCTTTGAAATCCGATGCGATGAGCCAATGACGGCTTCAGAGATTCTACTTGAAGACGAGCTCTCGGAATATACAGGAGAGAGGCTCATCACAGAGCTGAGAGAGAAGTTGACGGGTAGTGATATCCGGGTCCCTACGACCGAAGGCAGCCGACGTTACGCCAATCTCGACAACGCGGCGAGCACTCCGACATTTTCGCCCATCTGGCGCACAGTGCGTCAAACATGGAGACAACCGAAAAAGGTGCAACAGGAGATTGTGAGCGACGTCAGAAAGATCTGCTCGGATTTTTTTAGTGCGCCCCCGGATGAATACGAGGTCATCTTCGCCTCCAACACCACTGAGGCCATCAATATCGCAGCGAAAGGTTTTGCAGCGGCGTATCAGGGAGATTGCGAGCCTGTTGTATTAAATAAGATCCTCGAGCACCACTCCAACGAGCTTCCCTGGCGTTACTTGCCTGGAACAGCTCTCATACGAGTTCCCGTAGATCGCGAGGGATTTGTAGCCCTGCATGAGCTGGAACGACTCCTGCGAAGCTATAATCGATATCATAGCCACGGCGAGAGACGGATACGTCTGGTAGCCGTGTGCGGGGCCTCCAACGTTTTGGGATCGATCAATGACCTTCCCGCAATCAGCCGTATCTCCCATAAATTTGGAGCCTCTCTGTTAGTTGACGGTGCGCAAATTGCAGCCCACCGGAGAATCTCGATAAAAGAGAGCGGCATCGACATGTTCGCCTTTTCGGGCCACAAGATGTACGCACCCTTCGGAAGCGGAGCGCTGATCGCTAAAAAGGGGCTTCTTCGCTTCGATAACGACGAGTGGGATTGCATCAGGTCTTCGGGCGAGGAGAATGTCGCCGGAATCGCTTCGATGGGAAAAGCGATCACCCTTCTACAGAGAATCGGGATGGATGTCCTGGAAAAAGAGGAAAGATCGCTGACCTCAAATTTGATCCATGCCCTCAAGGGATTAAAGGGAGTCGAGGTTTTCGGTACAACAGACACTCATTCGCCGCATTTCAGGAGCCGTAGCGGTGTGATAGCTTTTCGTTTCACCGGTGTGCCGCATAACCTGGCCGCCAAAGAACTGGCCGAAGCAGGGGGGATCGGAATACGGGACGGCTGCTTCTGCGCCCACCTCCTCGTTAAATACATCGCCAGGATCCATCCAATGCGAATCTATGCAGCAAAAATTCTGTTCTTGATCGCACCCAGATTGACAAAGAAAATTCTTCCAGGGCTGGTGAGGATAAGCTTGGGCATTGAAAACAATGAGGGGGACATAAACCACGCGATCCGGACAATTGCGGCCATCGCAGATAAACCCCGATCCCGGATCAACAGGGCCCTCGGTTCCTCACACAACGGCACCCCCTTCCTCGGACCAAGAGAGAAGGGAAAACCCATGAGAGATTTCGTGAGCGCTGTAGTGAGAAGTGTATTCTCCCGCTAGCCTAACTCGATCCCTCTTTTTTCA
>CAZLRN010000638.1:0-1924 GCA_964561715.1 uncultured Spirochaetales bacterium | reverse complement strand
GCTTGTAAGAAAGGCTCTGATCGGGGTACATCTCCTGGACCCGCTGGAAAATGCTTTCGGAAATCACGGTTCCCCACTCCTTCAGTTTTGCCTGCAGCAGTTTGATATCCAGAGATCTGGGCACCGCATCCTTTAGCGCCGAAAGGGCTGCAGCCGCTCCGGCGGCCTGGCCGGTGTAAAGGCATACCGCAATATCCCTGGTCGAGCCGTGAGCAAAGTGGTCTGCGGAAATTTGACGCCCCGCTACGAGCAGGCCATCGATTTTTTTTGTGACAAGAGATCGATAGGGCACATCGTACTCCGGGTACTGCGCCCCGTATCCGGTTTGTCCGTCGGGTTGGTGGATGTCAACGGGTGCAAAAACTCTGGCAACGGAGTCTTCGAATTTGCTTCCGTTTCTTATGTCTTTTTCGGTAAGCATGTATTCGCCGACAAACCGTCTCGCTTCACGGACTCCCATCGTGATCGCCGTCTCGGCAAGGTAGGACTCCTCGAATCCCGGAACGCGCTTCTTGAGAAAATCCGCAATTGTAATAGCCTGTTTTCGCGCCTCCACTTCTGCTGAACTCATGGCATCAGCATCAAAAGCGTAAGTCCTTACGACCCGTGTCGCGTTGACAAACACCTCATGCAGTCCTCTGCCCGTCTTGATGCCGGCGCCGGTCTTAGGAAGATTTGCCAGCTCGGCATCATCTTCTAAAAAGCTGCGGTAGCTTATATTCCCGTGCACGCGGTACCTCAGATCGGCAAGCGTGGCGATGGTGTCAGGTAGATACGACTCCTTTGCCTTTTTCTGGTATTCTACATACTTCAGGAGATCGACGTCACCCACCCGCATCATAATCGTCACAGGTTCAGTGAGCTTGTCCTTCTTATAGGAGTAAGTTTCTATGGTGTGATCGCCGATTCTCCCGACCTCAAAGGGCGCTCCGGCTCGCGCTGCGAGGTCGCCCTCTCCGCTGACATCGACGACGCATTTCGCCAAAACCGCTTGGCGCCCTGATTTATTCTCGATAATAACGCCTCTGACTCGATCTTTTTCCATCACGGCGTCAACGGCGAGGGAATTGAGCATCAGCTTGACGCCTGCCTCTTCCAGCATCTCGAAATACACCCGCTCTATCGTAACAGGATCCGAAGGAGACATGAAGTAGAACTGTCTGATCATTTGCTGCTGCCAGCTGCCCGGGACTTTAACGGCGCCGCCATATTCTATCACCCGATCCCACATATCACCAGGGATTCCTCCTATGATCGCTCCCTGAGGTTTTGTCACCCAGCCCCACGTAAACAACCCTCCCAGTCGACCGTAGCGTTCAATGAGCACGGTTTTGGCGCCCAACCTGGCAGAGGCGACAGCCGCAATGACGCCGCCCGTGCCACCCCCCACAACCGCTACGTCCACATCTGCGACAACAGGGGTATCTCTACCCGGTTCGGAAATGAGTGTTTTAGTCTCTTTTTTTGCCATCGTACTTCCTCTATTGAAAAATTTATCTCCTGCGACTATAAGATATTCGGCAGTCCGCTACAAGCCTAAAGAGACAGAAAAATATATAGATTTTAGATGATTAAACGGCTAGGTTTCGTATAGGTTTTTAGGTGATTGGACAGGGCAACTATACTCATTCAAACTCTCCATCGATACTTTGATTGATTGATAGCGATAGACCGCGCAGGTAGTATTCATTTCAGAATTGAAGCGGCCCTTGCATTTTTCAAAATACAGCCTGTGATCGTGCTTTGCCGGAAATCGATTTGAATTGCCATTGCTCTCAATCAAGCAAAAGCGAAACTACATGCGACTCATGAATGCTTTAGTTCTTGTCCTTGCTGTGCCGTTGCTGTGAGAGGATATTCTCGATAACTCTCAGCTTCCCGACCATCTTTGCCATGAAGATCTATCGAGAGCTTCAGGATCTTC
>CAZLRN010000637.1:0-1927 GCA_964561715.1 uncultured Spirochaetales bacterium | reverse complement strand
CAAACTTCAGGGTGAATTGGCCCAGGGCCAGTATAGACTGCCCCGGTTAACCCGCATGTGGACTCACCTTGTTCGTCAGGCCGGAGGACGATCCGGCGGAGTTAAAGGTGGGGTGGGTCTGCGCGGTCCCGGAGAGATGCAGATCGAAACAGATAGGCGACTGATGCGCAAAAGAATTGCGATTCTCAAGCGCCAGCTCGAAAACGTCCGGTCTCATAGACGGCACCGCAGGGAGAAGAGACAGAAGGGCGGCATACCTGTCATCACTTTGGTAGGCTACACAAATGCCGGGAAGAGCAGCTTGCTCAATGCGCTTGCAAGCGCAGATGTCTTTGTCGAAGATCAGCTCTTCGCGACCCTCGATCCAACAACGAGAAAGGTAATGCTGCCAAGTGGGCGGACAGCTCTCTTCACAGATACCGTAGGTTTCATCAACAAATTGCCCCACGATCTCGTTGCCGCCTTCAGAGCGACCCTGGAGGAGATTACTGAGTCCGACCTAATCCTGCACGTCGTTGACGCCTCGCATCCCAAAGCCCCCGCTCAGATCGTTGCGGTCGATAGGGTGCTGGGAGAGCTGGGAGTTGCCAAAGAATCCGTTTTGACCGTATGGAACAAGATCGACCGGCTTTCCGAATCCGAAGTCGAAGAGAATCACGTTCTGAGGATCAGCGCTCTCAAAGGCACGGGCGTGGGGCGGCTTCTCGACAGGGTTGAACAGATGCTAAACGGATCGATGAAGCTCGTAGAGGTGCTCCTGCCCTATTCCGAGAGCCGTCTCCTAGGAGAGATTTACCGCATCGGCTCCGTCGAAAGCGAGGAGCACCGCGACACGGGAACCTTGCTAAAGGTTCATCTCCCCCCTTCTATGTTGGGACGACTCAGCCGGTATCTCCTCCAAAGCCACAACTAATCGTCGCCGATTAGCTCCACCGATCAAGAGCAGCCAGTCGTCGAGCCGCAGGTTTCGCATTTAAAACACGTCCCATTTCTAATAAGGGTGAAGTTTCCACAGATCGGACAAGGATCTCCCTCATAGCCTTGAAGACGGGCCAGATCATGAATTTTGCTCATAAAGCCGATCTCCCCGTTTGAATCCTCCTCATCCAGCATCAATTCTTCTGCTTCCTTTTCCTCGTGGCTCATAGTAGTTGTGGCGATAATGTGATCGGGCTTCACCTGAGCCAGGTCGGTTCGCTTGAGGTAATACAGCGCCAGGTCGCGGAAGATGAAGTCGAGCACGGAGGTCGTCATTTTGATGTTTTCGTGTCCCGTCACGATTCCGTTGGGTTCAAATCGCGTAAACGTGAAGGCGTCCACGAACTCCTCCAACGGCACTCCGTACTGCAGCCCGAGGGAGATGGCGATAGCGAAACTGTTGAGAAGGGAGCGAAAGGCGGCGCCCTCCTTATGCATGTCCAGAAAAATCTCACCAAGCTCCCCGCTTTCGTACTCGCCGGTCCGCAAGAAAAGGCTGTGGCCGCCTATCTTCGCCTTCTGGGTGTATCCTCCCCGACGGTTGGGAAGCAACCTTCGACGGCGCGGCTTGAGCCAGCCCTCGAAAGGGGTTTCTGCTTCGATCCCAGGCAAGAGAGGCTGTTCCACACGAGGCTGCAATTCTCGGGATTCCAATTTCAGAGCTCGGGCGATCGAGAGAATCGATTTCACCAGCTTATTCTCTTCCGTTGCCGAGGCTGAGGCGCTGAGGGGCTGGCTTAGCTTCGACCCGTCTCGATAGAGCGCAATGGATTTGAGCATACAGGTCCAGGAGTAATGGTAGGCGTTCTTGATCTCGTCCACCGTGGCACCGTTGGGCATATTGATGGTTTTCGAGATCGAACCCGAAATGAAGGGTTGAACGGCAGCCATCATGTCGACATGGGCCTTCCAGGAAATTGTCCGGTTTGCCGTGTCGAAAACGGGAACG
>CAZLRN010000636.1:0-1940 GCA_964561715.1 uncultured Spirochaetales bacterium | reverse complement strand
TCTTTGGCCAGACCTCGAATGATGCCATTGAGCTCCTCCTTCGACAAACGGCCGCAGAGCTCCTCCACCCCTTCCAGATACTGCTTCAAAGGCAAAAGCTTCTTGTTCATGGGCATCCTCCCGGTTCCGAATAATTGGCTATTATGATGAACGTCGAGGCGCACGAGGAGCATCGGTTCCTCGACAGCGGCCTTTGATACTTTTGCGGCACCTACAGGCTGCCACGCTGATAGGTTTGGCCGGCATGGTCCTGCTAGTATCGGACCATGATTTACTGCATTCGTACCATCAAAATAGCATACATATGCAATTCAGGCTCAATTTCTTGTTATTCTAGCAAGATTTTTCGAGACAGATCTGAGTCGGAATTGCTACAAGCTTGCACTGCAAGCAGTTGGCATGCATGTAAAAAATGGGTCAAATTGTTTGGGTTGTGGGCGCAGCTAACGATATGTTGATGAGCCTGAATAGGGGAATGGAAAATACGCATAGCCATCAAGGTACCTTTCCTTTTTCTCCTAAATGAATATCAGGAGGAAGGAATGGTTACACAGTTTCACGGTGTTGACCGGCAAATTCGTTCAGCGACAGTCTGGCACCGACAGTCTCGCAGTTGACGCATCAATATGATGGGACTATTATGACTAGGCTGCTTGCAGCGTGAGTTTTGTGCATCTAGAACCGGTAGAGTCTCATAGCCTCACAGCATAGGGGGGAAAGAGGAAGGGCAGGGTTTTGCCGCTGGTGTCTATTTTCGATCGTTGATGTTAAGAATCTGATGCCCTAATATAGCAAAATGAGCAGGGCAGCGACCAAGGCTGAGAGATTGCTCCAACTTGAGGCGTTGCTTCTTTTACATCCTGAAGGACTACGTAAAGCACAGATTGCGCCTCGCCTTGGGGTGGATCGCTCGACAGTCGGCCGGTATGTGACCGCACTGACAAACCTCGTTCCTCTCGTCGAAGAGGATGACGGCAGGCTCTGGATCGACCGCAGCCGTTATCTATCACCGGTACGTCTATCGGCTCACGAAATCGAAAGCGTCCGGATCGCCTTCCGGCTCTTCTCCCGCAAAATACGCCTTCCTTTTCCCCACGCCGCAGCCTCCCTGCGGAAGCTGGCCTTCGCTGCGGAACGGGCCTCACCCCTTCTCTCCCGCCGTCTCGCAGAGGTAGCGGAATCCCTGGATTCCCACTCGTTTCCCCGTTTTACGAGGAGGTACAGGGAGGTCATGGAAGCTCTCATAGCCGCTTCCTCGGAGCGCAGGACCGTCCGCCTGCGCCATATGTCCCTCAGACGAGGAGAAACGGTCGAGTATCGTTTCCAGCCCTACTGCATTGAGCCGTACCCGGACGGTAACTCTCTCCACTCGGTAGGTTACTGCGTAGGATTGGGGGAGATGCGGACATTCAAGCTCGAGCGAATCCGTTCTGTCCGCCTAACCGATGAAGGATTCGAACCGCCCTCCGATTTCGACATCGAAGCCTATACATCCGCAGCGTGGGGAATCTGGGGTCGCGCCGGCAGGAAATCGGTGCCCATCGTTCTGCGGTTTTCCTCTACGGTCGCGGGGCGGGTCAGGGAGACGGTCTGGCATGAGAGCCAGATACTCGAAGAAAGCGCCGACGGATCTCTTCTCTTCCGCGCAGCCGTAGCCGAGCCCCTTGAGATGTATCCCTGGATCCGCGGCTGGGGCGCGGACGTGGAGATCCTGGAACCGGTGGAGCTTCGTGAACGGTTCCGCGGGGAGGTGGCGCGTCTTAAGAAAATGTACGGAATCGGCTGATTTGTTGCTGTACCTGCAACAGGGAGGGAAGAAAGTAATAAAAAGTGTGGCAAATGGAAGAATTACATCGTAGATTCCCAATAGATGATTTGATCGTCGCGCATATATCCGACGCCAGCAGGGAGCAGCCATTTAGCGAGCACCGAAGGAATAC
>CAZLRN010000635.1:0-1944 GCA_964561715.1 uncultured Spirochaetales bacterium | reverse complement strand
TCGCGCCGCCCCGGAACACCGGCTATATGATAATGCCCGATGTAAGGGCTGTACTTCCGGATTCGCGAAATGATATCCCCCTGCATGACCTGAATGTGGTAGACATCGAAGAGGAAGGTCATGCGCGGCGAAGAGAGCCGCTCACAGACCTCAGCGGCCCATTCGACGGTATCGCCCATATAGCCCGGGTGACCCATCATCTCTTCATCCAATCGGCTGTTGAGGACCTCGAGACACAGCGTCACCTTATTCTTCTCGGCGTAGCCCAGAACCTTCTTCAGTCCGTCCACGGTATTCTTGATTCCGACCTCATCTGGTATCCCGTTCCGCAAGCCCGAGAATGTGATGACCATCGGAAATCCCGCGTCGCTGCAGGCATCGATCGATTTCCTTAGCTCTTCGATGCATTGGCTGTGATTGTCCGGATCGTTGAAGCCACGCTCTAGGCTGTGGCTGGGAGTGAGGGCGCAGACCAATCCGTATCTCCTGAGAATAGGCCAGTGCTCCGGCTCCACCAATTCTACGGACTGGATTCCAATCTCCGAGGACGCCCGACAGAGAGCCTCCAGGCTCATGGGATGCGGAGATTGCGGGGTGGTGAAGCACCAGGCGCATACCGATTGACGGATTCGCGGGTTCTTCTCTTTCACGATTCGGTTCAACTTCTCTTTCCTCCCCGAACTAACACTTGAGCGACTGGCTAGAAGGCACATCTCATGATATACAAAAACAAGAGGTAGGTGAATGAAGATAGGAATCGACAGCCACTGCTTCCACCGTTTGCTGGGGTATGTTAGCCCCAGCGACAAGTCTTCCGCCCCGCCCGAGCCAATTAGCCAAAGAGAGTTCATAGATCTCGCTCAACGCCTTGGCGCTGAAGCGGTATCGCTGCAATCGCTCTATTTGCCCGAGCTCAGCCCCGAATACCTGAGTGAGATCAAAGGCGTTCTGGATGAAAAGAGAATGGAACGCGTGTACGCCTGAGGCCATCCCAACGGCCTCAAGGGAGGAACCGATCAGAAGGCGTACGACGAGATGCTCGAGCATTTGGAATACGCAAAAGCGATCGGGGCCGATGTGATGAGAGTCGTCGGAGGATACCAGCTTTCGCGCCGCGAAGAGCACAAACCACGTCTCGAAGATCTGGCGAGAATGTTCACCGCCGTCTCAAAGGCAGGCAAAAGAATCGGTGTCAAAATCGCACAGGAGAATCACAACGAATACAACTCGGATGAGCTGCTGTGGTTGATTCGAGCGGTAGGATCTCCCTTTTTCGGCGTAACCTTCGACACAGGCAACTTCATCCGTGTTTTAGATGATCCCGTGCAGGCTGCAGAGAAGCTCGCAGAATACACCTTTGCCACCCATATAAAAGATGTCAAAGCGGACAAACGCATTTCCGCCAACGAATGTAACTTCTTTGCCACTGTGCCAATAGGCGAGGGCCTGGTCGAAGTAGAGAAGGTCATACACCGGCTGCTGAACTCCGGTTATCGAGGCTGCCTCGTCGTAGAGGTGGACTACCTGCATTCTGAGTTCAGAGACAACTCTGGCCAAGATAACGAGATACAGGCGGTCGACCTCTCATTGAAGAGGCTCCGTCAAATCCGCGATTCCATAGCGAACTCGTCGGTTCGGTAGGCAGGCAAATATGAAGCATCTGTTCTTAATTTGCATGATGATCCTCTTTGCCATAGCGGCTATCTGCGAGAGCTTCTATGTGGCGCCAAAGGGTAATGACACAAACCCCGGGACACAACAGATGCCGTGGAAAACCCTTGATAAAGCCTCTGAATCGCTAAAGCCTGGGGATGAGGTCCTGATCAGAGGGGGCACCTACCGAGAGCGAATCGTTCCGGAAAGATCCGGCCGTAGCGGCGCCTACATAGAATACAAAGCCTATCCAGGCGAAAGAGTGACCATCGATGGCGATGGTATCTCCCT
>CAZLRN010000634.1:0-1949 GCA_964561715.1 uncultured Spirochaetales bacterium | reverse complement strand
CCGCCATGCATTTCTACAAACCTTTTCGCTATGGCCAAACCCAAACCGGAGCCTGCGGTGTCCCGGCTAATCGAGCTATCCGCCTGGTGGAACTCGCTGAAGATGTTCTCCAACTCACTCTCCGGAATTCCGACTCCGGTATCTGCCACCCAGAAGAGGAGATTTTCTCCATCTGCTTTTGCGCCGATCCTGACTGCACCCTCTTTAGTAAACTTGATGGCATTACCCACCAGGTTGTATAAGACCTGAGTGATACGTTGGTGATCAAAGGTGCAGAGGGGCAGCTCCTCTTCGATGTCCGCTATCAATTCCAGTCCCTTTTCCTTTGCTAAGGAAGTCATACGGCCTAACACGGCTTCGACACAGTCTTCAGCCGCATTTTCGGAAAGACGCAGCTCCATTCGTCCCGCTTCGATCTTTGAGATATCGAGCACATCGTTGATCAATCCCAAGAGGTGCTCACCACTCTTTTGAATCTCCCCGACTACCTCCCGTATCTCGGAGGGAACCTCGCCGTAGATTCCATCGATAATCATCTCTGAAAAACCGATGACTGAGTTCATTGGGGTACGTAGCTCGTGACTCATATTGGCCAAAAAATCGCTCTTGGCTCGGTTGGCCTGCTCCGCGACTTCTTTGGCTTCCTGCAATTCCAACTCCACACGCTTTCGCTCGACAACCTCCTGTTTCAGAAGCTTATTGGCGTCCGAAAGCTCAATGGTGCGTTCGTTGACCCGCAGCTCCAATTCATCACGAGCCTTCTGCAGCGCCTCCTCGGCTCGCTTGTGTTCGACGATTTCCTGCGCCAAGTCTGTATTGAGCGCCTTCATCCTATCGTACAGTCTTGCGTTTTCTATCGAAATCGCTACCTGCCCCGCCAACGTACTCAGCAGCCTCTCGTCATCATGCGTAAGCCTGGCTTTGGAATTGTGATTATCCACGCCCATTACGCCTATGACCTTCTCTTTGGTTTTTAAGGGCACTGCTAAAAACGATTTTGTTTTAAGGGTCCTTACGATATCCCTATCAATCCTGTTATTAGTGCCTTTCACATCACTCACGAGTACGGGGCGACCTGACATTGCTACTTGAACGAGAACCCCTTCGCCTTTTCGAAGAGGTCGCTCCAGATTCTTGATATACTCTTTCATCGCCTGCGCAGCACCGATACTCCTCCCATCTGTCAGAACGTTTCGCTCTTCATCAACGAGCAGTATCATCGCTCGGTCATAACCCAACTCCCGCACTATGGTCTTCAATACGGTATCCAGCAGCTGATCCATGCCCAGAATCGAGGTTATGGCTGTCCCTGTCGCATGCAGGCTGGAAAGCTCATTAACCATCCTTTTGAGGTACCTGTTTGTCTCCCTCAATTGCTTTTGCGTAGTCTGGAGTTTTTCTGTCTTTTCCTGCAGCTCGGAATAGGCTTGCGTCAGAGCCTCTACCTGATCCCGGATAACACGTCGAGACTCGAGGTTGTGAAGCAATGAGCTCATCTGCTGCGCAAACACCATGAAAGAGGGAACCGATTCTTCCTTTATCTCATCATAGTAGACCTGTTTTTTCTTGGAGACGCCTCCTACAAGCAGTCCCTCCAGTTCTTCGGCGCTATCGTAGAAGGGACAGAAAATGACCTGATACAATCCTGCCGAGCACCAGGGTTCCATCTCAGGCTGCACATATTCGATATAGGCAGATCTTCGCTTAAAAAGCCCCGCGGATTTGAGCCATTCCCTGCCGAGGCGGCAGTGATCCTCGGATACATCGAGGCCGAAGGTGGCCGCAGGCTTCAAGCACCTCTCGCCCTTGTCGTACAACAACAAGGCGCTGCACTCAAGCTCGAAGGCTTCAATGATCGATTCGACAGTTATCTCAGCGAAATCCTGAAGGTTAGCAGCGCGAATGACCCGCTGACTGTAGGACTGGATGGCTTTAAACCGGGCCAGATC
>CAZLRN010000633.1:0-1962 GCA_964561715.1 uncultured Spirochaetales bacterium | reverse complement strand
AACGTTGGATCACAAACGTGTTATCATCGTGAAGGCTGTCCAGCAGCACGCCCCGTTCGATTCTCCGCGAACCATTCTGCAGAGACTGGGGGGATTTGAGATTGGTACCATCACGGGATTCATCCTGGCTTTGCGAGAAGCCGGAGTGGCTTGTGTCATAGACGGCTTTCCTGTCAGTGCAGCAGCCTATATCGCGTATAGCATTGACAGCAGCGTTGTCTCTTATCTCTTTGCCGGACACAGATCCAAGGTGAAAGGGCACAGCATACTGCTCGAGGCTATGGGTCTCGAGCCGATCCTCGATCTTGGGATGAGACTTGGAGAGGGCACGGGGGCCGTTCTTGGTGGGCAGATTGTAGATCTGTCCGCGAAGTTGGCTTGCGAGATGGCCAGCTTTGATTCAGCCAGTGTGTCACGGAGCGAAGAGATTGAGGAAAATTATTAACAGCCTTCTCACAACCTTCGCGTTGCTATCGCGGATTCCGCTCAAGTTGAGGCATGAGACGGATTTCTCTCTGACACCCCTCTTTATGCCTCCTGTCGGCCTGATCGTTTGTCTTCTCAATATTGTTCTTTTTTTTCTGCTCAATCCCTTCGTGGCTGATCGCGTCGTGCTGGCCCTGATCATTCTGGGCGTTCAGTATCTGGCATTCAACCTTTTTCATTTTGATGGATTCGTGGATACGATCGATGGGATATTTGTCTTTGCCTCCAGGGAAAGGCGATTGGAGATTCTTAGAGATGTTCATATCGGTGCCTTTGGGCTTTTTTTTGGCATTTTCTATGTCGTAACCAAAATTCACTTTCTACGCAGATCCCTCGATATTCCCGGCGGTGCCGCGGCGGTTATCCTGCTTGCCTATCCCTTCTCTGGAAGGGTTGCCGCAGCGATGACGGCTACAATACTCGGGCCCGCTAAACCCGATGGTCTCGGAGCTGCCGTGGGACAATTCCATTGGCTCAAAACAGCCGCGGGCATTCTTCTCGGTTGTCTCGCCTTTGGCGTTTTGTATGCATTTTGCCCTTTTCCGCTCTCGCTGCTTATAGCTTTTGCGGGGGGCTTAGCCGGATTCCTGGCGGGCAGCCTCTTGCTGGGAAGGGCGATCGGCGGCACCACGGGAGACGGATTGGGATTTTCGATAGAACTCGGAGAGCTCTTGCACTTGGGTATCTTCACACTCTGCTTCGCTCCGACGTCATGAAATTCCGGCTGCGCATGAAGGAGGCGGTATGGATTTCTTTATCGAAAAGGAACCCGTTTTCACCATTTTGAGAGTTTTGCTGAATGATGGTGAGTCGTTTAGAGCCGAACCGGGAGCCATGTTCTCAATGTCTCCCACGATCGAGCTTAGAGTGAAATCAGTCGGCAAAGGAGTTCTGGGGTCACTTGCAGCTGCGGTGGGAGGTGAATCGTTTTTTAGCTCTGAGTACACCGCTTCAGGCGGACCGGGCGAGCTCTTGCTGGCGCCTCCCTCCCCAGGAGATATCATCAGACTGGATCTTGCGGACGAAACGGTATTTGCCCGGGGTGGAGCTTATTTGGCGGGTGATACAGATCTGGAGCTGTCGACTCAAGGCTCGATGAAGGCGATGTTCAGCGGCGAAGGGCTCTTCCTCTCCAAGATTTCAGGCAGGGGCCCCCTCTTCCTCAACGTTTATGGAGCTGTTCTGGAGCGGTCGCTGGAAGCCGAGGAAGGCTATATTGTGGATACAGGGCATATCGTCGCGTTCCAGGAATCGATCCAGTATACGATTAAAAGAATCTCCAAGGGGCTCTTTTCGTCTGTAGCGTCCGGCGAGGGGCTTGTGTGTGAGTACACCGGTCCTGGCAAGGTGTGGCTTCAATCGAGGAATTTGAGCAACCTGGCACATTTGATTAGGTCGATACTGCCCAAGAACGGGTAAAAGACCACTGGCACAGCGGCGGTACGGGCTCAGCGTGGGCGGGCTCAGCCGCCCACG
>CAZLRN010000632.1:0-1967 GCA_964561715.1 uncultured Spirochaetales bacterium | reverse complement strand
GGGGCGATAGAAGAGCTGGATTTTGTCTGGTACGAGGATGCCCTCGCCGAACAGGATATCTACAGCTACACCAAATTACGCCAGAAGCTCGATATCCCGATTCTCGCCGCCGAATACGCACCCAATGCCTTTTACGGGATGGCCCAGTGGGTTCAACAGCAGGCGACGGATATTCTGCGAGGGGATGTAGCGGTGAGCGGAGGTATCACTCCGCTGGTCAAGATAGCTCATCTTGCCGAGGCTTTTCGCATGAAGTGCGAGATACACCATGGGGGTAGCTCCCTCAACAACGTGGCCAATCTGCACGTTACCATGGCAATTCCCAACTGCGACTACTACGAGGTATTTCCGGCCAATGGCGCCAACAAGTTCGCTTTGGTCGAGGACATCGAGGTGGATGAAAAGGGTTTGGTATACGCCCCCACGAGACCCGGGCTGGGCTACGAAATCGACTGGGAACTCGTCAAGAAAAATACCCTTGAGACCGTTAAGTAGTTCTTGGTGAACAATTCGAGTTGAACCAAATGGCAGCACTCGTGCCATTTGTTAACTCTCTAAATAATAGGTAGTTGAGAAATTTCACCAAGAACTTTTAGGGTTTCTGCGCTATTCGAGATAATCCTCGGCGTTGATATCCAGCGAAGCCGCAACCTCGCTGATCGATTCGAATAGCTTTTGTGGAATCTCGATTCCCTCTTTTTCTCTTTTTTTCGTGGTGCGAGCCTCCGGCTCTCCCGGGATCAGGATCTCCTCGAAACCAGGCATTTTCCTCGAGCCCTTGATCTCCTTTATCAGCTCTCCCACCCCTACCTTGAAGGTATCCAGCCCGACGAATCGCTCGATGTCGAGGGCGATCATAACGGTGCCGGACGAGGCATAGCGGTATCCTTCTGAGCCCGGAAACCCGTTACGGGATAAGAGGGACCCGAGTATCTCTATCATCAGGCTCAACCCATAGCCTTTGTAGCCCTGCTTCTCGCCGCCAATGGGAAGAATGGCGCCGCCGTCATAGAGGTCTGGCGGGTTCGTAGTGGGATTACCATCCTTATCGATGATCCAACCAAGTGGGACCTGTTTATCGCTGATGAGATAGTTTCGGACCTTTCCCTCGGCCTGCACTGATGTGGCAAAGTCGAGAACAAAGGGGGTGCCACTGTCAGTCGGGAACCCGATGCTTAAGGGATTCGTTCCCAGCTTCCGATCGATTCCTCCAAAGGGCGCTACGATCCGACCAATGGCGCAGAAAACCATGCCCACCATATTTTGATTGGCGGCATGAGTGGTGTACTCACCGAGGCGTCCGATATGAGCCGTGTTGTAAGAGCTGACCGTGCTTATCCCGTACTTTCTGGCCCGCTCGATAGCGAGGTTGATGGATTTCCAGGCCGTGACCTGTCCGAAACACCAGTTGCCGTTTGCGAGGACCGTTGATCCGCCGTCTTCAACGATTTCGTATTTTCCGTCCGGCTGGATCTTATAGAAGGGTCTTCCATTGACGGTCCCTGTTCTCAGCATCTCCACATACTGGGGGATCCGAATGACACCGTGGGAATCCATTCCCGCCAGATTTGCACGGACCAGGTGTCCTGCGAAGATCTTTACCGTCTCATCCGAGGCTCCTTCCTTCTTAAAGATCTCTTCTGTCAATTGCTGTAGTTTGTCCGCCGTGAATCGAGGCATATCTGCTCCTCCTTGGGAAGGACATTATATCACCGATTCGTGGGGCATGCCCAATGTGCAATTCCTGCTCAATTTCTTGTTATAATAGCAAGATTTTCCGAAACCGATCTGAGCCGGAATTGCTACAAGCTTGCTCTGCAAGCAGCTTGCTTCTGCAAGCAGCTGCGGAGCAAGTAGTTGGCATGCATGGTTAAAATGGACCAAACTGTTAGGGTTGTGGGCGGGCCGCGTAGGGCGCAGCCAACGATATGCGGTGCCCTGTAGAATGCCCGTGAGGAGGAGCTGAC
>CAZLRN010000631.1:0-1974 GCA_964561715.1 uncultured Spirochaetales bacterium | reverse complement strand
AGGCTGCTCAGAGAAGAACCGAAAACCAGCCATCTTCCCATCATTTTCCTGACAGCGGCGTTCTCCGACGAGGAGCAGATCTTCAAAGGCTACAAGTCGGGGGCGGTGGACTATATTGTGAAGCCCTACAGTCCCGTCGTGCTGCTCTCGAAGGTGAACGTGTTCCTGGAGTTGCACCGGCAGGGAGAAGCGCTCCGGCGACAGCGCGAGCAGCTCGCGGCGATCAACAAAGAGCTGGAGGCCTTTGCCTACTCGGTGTCCCACGATCTGCGTGCTCCGCTGCGCGCCATGAACGGGTTCAGCAGGGTTTTGCTGGAAAACCATGCCGGCGGGCTCGATGAGGAGGGGAAAGAATGCATCGCTCGGATTGTCGCGGCGGCCAACCGTATGGAACAGCTCATCGACGACCTGCTTCGGTTATCGCGTCTTTCCAGGGCGGATATGAAATGGGGGGAGGTCGATCTAAGCAAAACGGCCGAGAGCATTACTGCGAAACTGGCCGGTGAGAAACCTGACCGGGAGGTGGAATTCTCTATCATGCCAGGCCTTACCGCCTACGGCGACTCTGCTTTGTTGCAGGCGGCCCTGGAAAACCTGCTGGGAAACGCATGGAAATTCACCTCCCACCATGAAGGGGCGAGGATAGAAATAGGGGCGACCTCGAACGCCGAATGCCGAGCGCCTAATGCGGAGCTGGATGCAGATGCCCGCGTCTACTACGTATGCGACGACGGCGCGGGCTTTGACATGAGTTTCGCCGATAAACTGTTCGGCCCCTTTCAGCGGCTTCACGATACGACCGAGTTCCCAGGCACGGGAATCGGCCTGGCTACGGTTCAGCGAATCATCAACCGCCACGGCGGGCGCATCTGGGCGCAAGGCGATGTCGAGAAGGGCGCCACCTTTTATTTTACCCTTACGGCGGACAGAGAGGCAGGAGGTGTGAGCAATGAGCAAGAATAAGGTGATCCTGATGGTCGAGGATAATCCGGACGACGAGAAGCTTACGCTCCTGGCGCTGAGGAAGAACAACGTAGCCAACGAGATCGTTGTAGTGCGTAACGGCGTGGATGCGCTGGACTACCTTTTCGCAGCCGGCCGCTACACGGGCCGCGATCGCAGCCAGATGCCTGCAGTTATGCTCCTGGACATCCACCTGCCCAAAATTGATGGACTGGAAGTGCTTAGGCGTGTTCGGGAAGACGAACAGTTGAGACGGCTTCCGGTCGTAATGCTCACTTCCTCCAAGGAGGAGAAGGACATTGTCGACAGCTACAACCTCGGCGCCAACAGCTACGTACGCAAGCCGGTGGACTTCGATGAGTTCAGCGATGCGGTCCGGCAGCTAGGGCTGTACTGGCTGATCCTGAATGAGAGCCCGCCGAAATGATCGCGGGTTAAAGGGAGAAGAGATGGATCCGGAGGTGAGAGATTTGAATCAGGGAAGCACTGGATCCCCCCCCGTCCCGCTTCGCGCCCTTATTGTGGAGGATTCCGAGGATGACTACCTGCTGGTGGTGCACGAACTACATCGCTCAGGGTTTAGACCGGAGCATCGGCGTGTTTACACTCCGGAAGCGATGAGTACGGCGCTGGCAGAGGAACGCTGGGATGTTATTATTGCCGATTTTTCCATGCCGCGGTTTTCCGCCCTCGCCGCCTTAGAGTTGGTCCGCAAAAGTGAGATCGATATCCCGTTTATAGTAATCTCCGGGACGGTGGGCGAAGATGAGGCGGTGGATACCATGAGGCGCGGTGCCCATGATTACCTGATGAAAGATCGCCTTACGCGCCTTGGTGAGGCCGTGCGCAGGGAGATTCAGCAGGCCCGTGTCCGTGCGGAAAGCAGGATGGCGCAGGCACAGACGGAACACCTTAACAGGGTGCTGCGGGCGATTCGGGATGTCAACCAGCTCATCGTTAGGGAAAAACGCCGGGACCATTTGATAAAGCAGGTTTGCGACACTCTGGTAA
>CAZLRN010000630.1:0-1988 GCA_964561715.1 uncultured Spirochaetales bacterium | reverse complement strand
CGGAAGACGTCCTAGCGACTTTTTTGCTCCTCGGCTAAGGTATGAGCACATGCGTTTTTCAGTTTGAGAGCGCGGGAATGAAGTATGTTCTGAGGCGAGCCAAACCGGGAAGCATCGACGACCTCTCCGACCTGAATGCCCTCTACAGACCTGGACCGATGGAAAACATCGACCAGTACGTTGAATCAAAGTCCGGCCGCAAAGCCATCACCTACCCCCTCCCTCAGCTCGAGCCAATCCTCAAAGATACCTACGGAGTGATAACCTACCAGGAACAGGTCATGGAAATCGCACGAGAGATCGCCGGCTATTCCTTGGGACAGGCCGACATCCTCAGAAAGGCCATGGGAAAGAAGAAAAAGGAGGTCATGGGCGAGCAAAAAAAGAAGTTCATCGAGGGGGCGGTTAAGAAGGGCCATACTAAACAGGTAGCGACGAAGATATTCGATCTCTTCGTACCCTTTGCGGGCTACGGGTTCAACAAATGCCATTCCGCTCCGTATTCGCTTCTCGCCTATCAGACCGCCTACCTGAAGGCGAACCACCCGGCGGAGTTCATGGCGGCTAACCTGACGAGTGAAATCCACAATACCGACAAGCTTGCCTTCTATATGTCGGAGACCCGAGAGATGGGAATCGAAATCTTGCCGCCCGATATCAATCTCTCGGATCGAGAGTTCACCGTTTCTGAGGGAAGGATCGTATACGGGCTCTGCGGGGTGAAAAACGTTGGATTTGGAGCGGTTGACGCGATTCTAGAGGAACGCGATCGAAACGGCCCCTTTAAAAGCATTCACGATTTTCTCGAGAGAATCGATCTCAAGGTGGCTAACCGGAAAGTTATCGAAGCCCTCATCTTGACGGGAGTGCTCGATTCATTTGGTGAAAACAGGGCCACCCTCTTCAACAACTTGGATCGTCTTCTCGATTCGGCAAACAGGGTCAAGGAGCATAGAGCATTCGGACAGGAATCTCTCTTCGATGTGAGTCAGCTCAATGAGATGGTCCAGCTGGAGCTCGATAAATCCGAAGAGTGGCCTAAAATCGAGCTCCTGAGATTCGAAAAGCAAAACCTTGGCTTCTACTTCTCGGGCCATCCTCTCGACCAATTCAAGAGCATCATAGAGAACTACGCAAACCTGGATATCTCTCGAGCCGAATCCTGCTCCCCTGATCGGACCTATGCGGTCGTTGGCGTGCTAAAGGAAATCAAGGAAATTATCACACGCACCGACAAGAAGATGGCCTTCGGAACCCTCGAGGACTATCACGGCTCCATTGAGCTCGTTATTTTTCCCGAACCCTACGAAAAGAGCGGCGAGCTTGCCCAGACGGATAGCATCATTGCCGTCAAAGGCAAAATAGACAAAAACCGGGGAGAGCCCAAGATCCTGGTTGACGAAATATTGCGGCCCGAAGACTTGAATTCCACCGAAGCTCAAGCGGTTCATATCAGATTCGATCCCGACCTCTGCGAAGAATCCAATCTCTATGACCTGAGGGATTTTATTTTCGATAAGCCGGGAGCCTGCTCGCTCTACCTGCACCTTCGCAGAAAAAACGAGATGGAGGAAACAATCGTTCGAGCATCTCCGGCGATTAGCGTCTCCTCAGATCCGGAAACCATCCATAAAATGATGAACTATCCTAACGTGGCCGAGGTTTGGAGGGAATAACGATCGTGATCGACCTTCATACTCATACACTCTTCAGCGATGGTGTGCTGATCCCTGCGGAGCTCATCAGAAGAGCCGAGCATGCCGGATACACAGCCATTGCCCTGACGGATCATGCAGATGCATCAAATTTGGAGTGGGTGATCAGGAGCCAACTCGCTCTGCAGAGAGAAACCTCTCGATTCTTAAAGTTGCATTTGCTTGTTGGAGTCGAGCTTACGCATGTGCCACCGCCCCAAGTTGCGAGTCTCGTGCGCCGGGCGAGGGATTTAGGGGCGCAACTCGTCGTGCTCCATGGTGAGACGATTACAG
>CAZLRN010000629.1:0-1991 GCA_964561715.1 uncultured Spirochaetales bacterium | reverse complement strand
CGTCGCCTCGGTCACTCCTCTGATCCCCACGTCATTTATGAAATCCACGGCAGCCTGAACACCTAGTTCCGCAGCCCGAGACTCGCTCAGTCCCGAAGTGTCTACCCCAAACGCCCATGCCATACGGGCCAGCTTGGAGGTGGCCTTGGGAAGAATCATTTTCAAGCCGGCGCGAAGGGCCAGACCGCATGTGATCCCATGCGGCGTGTGGTATTTGGCTCCCAGCGCCTGGGCGTAGGCGTGGAACTGCAGTCCCCCGGCTTCGAAGGCGGTACCGGCCATGGTAGCCGCTAGGGCCATGCGGGTGCGCGCTTCGATATTCCGGCCGTTCTCGATGGCGGTTTTCAAGTTGTCGGCTATCAGCTTGATAGCCTGCAAAGAAAGAGTGTCCGCGAAGGGGTGTTCTCTCGCCCTGGTGAAGCACTCGGCGGCATGGGAGAGGGCGTCTATGCCCGTGGCCATTGTGACGGCCGGCGGCATCGTTACTGTGAGCGAGGGGTCGCAAATGGCTACGCGCGGTGCCATCGATGGATGCCTGATGGGTAGCTTGTGCCCGGTGCCCGAGCTCGTGAAAACGCCGACGGACGTGACCTCGGAGCCGGTGCCCGATGTTGTCGGGATGGCGATGACAGGCGGGCAACCTTTGGGGGTCTTTGGACCGCCACGCTGATACATAGTCGGGTCGTCATCCCCTGCTTGGGCCAGCACGCCGATGCACTTGGCAGTGTCCATGGAGCTGCCGCCGCCATAGGCTATGAAACCGTCGCAACTCTCGGCTTTGTACACGTTGAGACCGGAGATTATCAGTTTGTCGGTGGGCTCGGCGTCGATCTCGTTCCACACCACTGCTTTGATGCCCTCAGCGGAGAGTGCGGCGAGGGAGTTTTTCACTCCATCGCTCTGTCCGATTACTCTGTCGCTGACCAGCAGCGGCCTCTTAAGGCCGAGCTCTTTTGCGTGATCAGCGATCGACTGCACCGAACCGACGCCGAAAACAATCTTCGTCGGTATCTGGTAGCTGAATTCAAGTCCTGTTGACATGGTTATCGACTCCTTCCATAGGAAGCTCGCGAGCGCCCCTTGTTGTGATGAGATAGTATAACCGAATGCTCGCGGGCATGCGAGCCCTCGCAAGGCAGGTCCGTCTTCGTGAGGTGGATAAAAATCAGCCTAGATCGACCGGCTCGCTCGCGTATTTGCGGAGGATCTCTGGGTTGAGCTCGATGCCCAGTCCCGGCCGATCCGGCACCTTAATCGAGCCTTTCTCTACCCTAAAAGGCTCTTTGAGCAAGTGCTTCTTTACCTCAGAGACGGCTTCCGAAGGCTTCGTTCTCGACGCTTCCAGCCCTTCGGAATCGGCCTCGGCGGGCAAAATGAGACATTCGATAGGATTGCGGGATACGGGCACGGTGGCTACGAGGTGAAGGGTAGCGGCCATTCCCACATGCACGCTGGTGTTATGGGGTGTCAGGACTTTGCTGTAGGCCTCGGCTAGGACTCCGACTTTCTTGCATCCCAGGATACCGGCAGCCTTGATCGGATCGGCCTGGAGCACTTCGGCTGCTCGCTTCTCGAGAACTTCGCGGAACCTCCACAGTGACCAATCTTCCTCGCCGAAGGTGATCGGAATCGTTGTGGCCTGATTAACGCTGGCCAAAGCCTCCAGGTCCCGTTCGGGTACCGGTTGCTCCAGGTGGAGAATATTGAATGGCTCCAGATCATGACACATTCTAATGGCCGTCGGTACGGTCCATCCGCTGTTTGCGTCGACCATGATGTCGATATGGGGACCGACCTCCTCCCTGACTGCTCTGATTGTTTTCACCGTCGGATCAGGCTTTGCATCGAAGCCCCACCTCATTGCGACTTTTACTTTGATTCCCGTAAACCCGTCGTTGACTGCTGCTCGAGCCCGCCTGACGAGGTTTTGCGGAGTATCGCGGCTGAGAGTCGCATACATACGGATGTTCTTTCTATACGCTCCGCCCAAT
>CAZLRN010000628.1:0-1997 GCA_964561715.1 uncultured Spirochaetales bacterium | reverse complement strand
GAATGTGGGCATCGAACGCTGGAAGCGCCTTCGCGCCTCGATGCAGCGTCGGTGGTCATACCGCGTTTTCCTCTTCGCCAGCCTTCATCTACACAGTGAGGGCATATGTCGCCGAATGTTCCGTTCAGCGATATTGTGGAGCAGTAGCGTAACACGATGAACGTGGATGGGTAGGATGGAATTGGGAGTCTTGTTCCGCAGACCTGTATTCCCCGTGGTCGGCCTCGCCGGTGACACGCTCTTCTCCGCTGTGGGTCTGAAAACCCTCGCATCGGTTCTCGTCGATCTTGCCCCGCCATCCGGCGAAGACATCGTTAAGCTTGTGGACTCGACTGGAGAAGAGTTCTTCTCCGGGGCTCATGGGCAAGCGTTGGACGAAGCGGCAGATTTTTGATCTGTACAACCGCCACATCGGCAGCGACCGGCGATACCCGGCGCGTTCGCTCTCAAACAAGAGATTGTCGGGAATCGTAGCCGAGATTTCGGATCTGATTCGAAGTCTGTGATCAAGGAACCGCAACGTCGAACAACATCATCCGGTGTTGGCCAACCTGCTCCCACTTGGGGAAGCTGAGGCGGCCAACAGATAGGAAATTTTCCCCAGACTCGTTTCCTTTCCGAACTACATCAATGCGAAATCGAAAAGTCCCCTTCCGTATTGCCAAGCCAGCCCCCTCCCTGCCATCCTTGGCAGGGAGGGGGCTGGTGACCGGTGCTGTGGACGTCCTGTCCACAGCACCGGGGAGGGGGGTGGGGAGGAAAGAAGGACACCACAGCAGTAATAATCCGTGTGATTCTGTCCCGGAGGAACACCCCAACCAATTGCACTTCGTTGAGTTAGCAACTTCTATCCCTCCCTGCTCTGTGGGCTCGCTCTGTCCCCGCTGTCTCTCCGAACTTTCAGAGTGCCCGTTTTTTTCAGCCCCCGTTGTCGGCGAAAGGCTCCAGACGGGCGGCTGTGATCCCATCTGCGCCGCGCGCACCAGAGCACGGGCGGCTTAAGTGTCTCGATCGCCCCGAAATGCTGCCCATTTCGCGGCGTGACTTGTCCACCTCCGATTATCCTTCCGCCGGTCACTTATCGAGGGCGAGCAGCACGAGACTTCGCGAGCCAACAGCACCAGAACAACGGGCAGGACTACTCAGGGTTCGGTCCGTGGTGTCCGAGCATCTCCAGCAGGCGCCTGCAACTTGCCGCGCAGGCCGGCTGCGAAGGCCATGCAAGTGGTATATCCACACTGGCCGCAGTTGGTGCGAGGCAGCAGGCGATAGATCTGCATCCGGTTCGCTGCGGTTCGCTTCTCATAGCGGGGCTCGATTCGCTCCGGGTCGCGCCAAGCCTTGTTGGCCAGGGCCACCGCACGGTCTATGAGAGCGCGCCCTTCCTCACGGTCCCGTGCGGGAGCGGCCTTGATCTCCCGCGACCGGAAAGCGAAGCTGTGGCCCTTATCCTTCCAGACCAGGATTCTCACAGCATGGTCGTAGTCGGCACCTTCGAGCTCTGCGTTCAGCTAGGGAAGAACACCATCGATGTTTGTTCGCAGACAGGCTCGCGCGCTCCAGATGGCGGCGCCCGGTACGCACGGCGGCTGGCACAGCTCGAGCTCGTAGTCCACGATCAACACGGGCGACTGTGCTCCTGCGGAAGCGTTTCTGCTACACATCTGCCCAGGAATACCCCCCGGATGAGGTCCAGATGTCCAGACCACATATTCTCACCTCGATCAGGCCGGGTGTCGCTCAAAGGCGTCGCCGTCCAGCCCGGGTCCGAGCTCAGCCAGACAATCTCAACGGCAGGGTCCCGCACGGAGGAAAGATCTCCCTCGGGATCGCGCCTGTCAGTCCTTGTCTTCCGAGGCTTCGCTTTCGAGCTCCTCGATGCGTTTCCTCAAGGCGGCAATTTGGTTTTCGAAGAACTTCACCTGGCCCTGGAGTGCCTGCCTCTCCTGCTCCCCCGAGTAGGGTGGGGCATACGGATACAAACCATAGGGTGCACC
>CAZLRN010000627.1:0-2000 GCA_964561715.1 uncultured Spirochaetales bacterium | reverse complement strand
CGCGGATGTTGGCGGGCACCGGATTGATGGTGCGAATGTCGTTGCCCGTTGCCTTGGCCCTCTCCTCGGTCACTCTGGCTACATCAAGAATGCGCTGGGCGACCTGGCTGTTGGCGGCCCGCTTCGCGAGGACGTGCTCGGCGCCGATGATCTCTGTGTTCTCACCAAAGAGAGCCGATCCTCCCTCGTTTATCAGCTTGTCAAAGACATAGCCTATAGCCGGATTTCCTGCTATTCCCGACGTGGTGTCCGATCCGCCGCATTTGACTCCCAGGGTAAGAACGCCGTTGTCAAAACTCTGGCGCCGGATGCTCGAGGCTTCGCGGACCAGAACGCGGGCCTTCTCGATTCCGCTGCTGATGCAGCCAAGCGTGCCTCCGTTGGCAGTAGAGATCATTTCTACAGGCTTGCCTGTTTCAGCGATCTGCTCGGCTATTCTATGAGGATTGGTCTCCGGGTACCCCGCTCCCGTACTCGTGTCATGGACGATTACCGCCGCGACGTTGGGATTACACCCCATGCCCACAAGGGTGCGCCCGATCGTCTCTCGATCACGTCTTGTGTAACCGCTTCCGGTAACCGGCGTGATTACTGTGCGAGTCCCTCTTACAAAGCTGCAGATACGGCTTGCAACGAGTCCTCCTGGAATGATGAGAACATGGTTGCGAATGCCAGCAGCGCCATCTGGCCTTGGATAACCTAGAAATGCCATTATTCACCCTCCCTCTCGAGGTCTCCCCTTCCTCGGGTTCCCTCGACATTGTGGATGTGAACCAGTGCGCCTCGTGAAATCGATGAGCTGGCTTTCCCGATGAGCTCCCCGTATTTGATGACGGTGCCTCCCTTGGGAATATCGATTAGTGCGATCTTGAATCCGAACGGAATCTCTTCGGAAGCGTCAATCCATTGTTTTTCCTCTCCGATCTCAGCGCAAACCCTTTGGCCTTTCTTCGCCTCTTCCACGAGTGTCGCAACATTGTCTTTTCTATTCATGATCAGGGCTCGGATATCTGCCATTGCATCTTCCTCCTTCAGCCTTTCCTGCTTTAGTTGATCTCGCATTCTACCCGTTGCTCGGTCAATTGAAAAGCGAACGCGCGAGGAATACCTCCACCGGATTGTACACGACTAACGCCGAATAATCAGGATGCGGATTTCAAACTCCCCCTTACCTTGGGAGAGGAGCGTGTATTCGACCGGATTCGAAGGATGCGAGCTGGCCTTCGGAAGGCTTAGGGCAGCATCGAAGATTGCATCGGGGGGCGTTAGCAGTCTTCCTGGATTGAGCACGATCTTTAGGTGGAGAATACTGTTGTCAGTGATCGACCGAGTCGATACAGATCCATAATCCCTGTCCTCCAAAGCCTGCCAGGAGGTTCCGCTGACCTCAGGATCGAGTATGCCCCTCGTATAAACCCGCTTGATGAGACGCCCCTGTTTGTCATAGCAGCGCAGAGAAAGATCGACCGCCTTATGCTCTTCGTCGGTCAGCCTGATTGCCGCGAGCCTTATGGCATACGGGGAGGGCCAGGGAGCAACAAGCCTGAGATAGAGAAACAGGCTCAGCGAGGCGACCGCTCCCGCTGCGGCGACCCTCATCCACCTTCTCCGGCCTCTGCTCCCCCTGCGCAATGTATCGATGAGCTGTAACATGAAAACAAGAGAGCTGAACACGAGCAAAGCGAGCAACAGAGAATCGTAATGACTCGCCATTATGTCTCAGGGTAGCATAGCCCCTGCGGTGGAGTCGATAGCGTGACGGTCGACGGTGTTACAGGTCGATCTGTTCTCCTAGGCCGAGTCGCAGGGCGTTTTCGAGCACCGCTGCGGCAGCTGCCACATCCTGAACAGCGATTCCCACAGACTTAAAAAGGGTAATTTCGTCGTCGTTTTCTCTTCCGGGTTTTAAGCCTGCGGCGATCTCTCCAATCTCGGCTTTGATGTGGTTCTCGGATATGAGCCCCTCTTTGATCGGAATGACTATATCCCCTGCCTCTTCC
>CAZLRN010000626.1:0-2005 GCA_964561715.1 uncultured Spirochaetales bacterium | reverse complement strand
TTTCTATTCGCGGAATACTCTCGTCGATCGGTTTGCGTCCCCGCTTCTTGCGCCGATGGCTACGGACCTCGATGCTCTCTTCGTCGATCTCGGCGACGGATTCTTGCTCTTCCGCTTCAAGCTCCGCGAAGAGCTCTCCCGTATCGGTTGACTTTTCTGAGGATTGGCCAAATCGGTGATGGGTCAGAAGCAGGTACGCCTCTTTGAGCGCCTCGTATTTCTGCTCCCACCTCTGGTTGCGTTCGGCGAGTTCGTTGGTCCTGTGTTCGAGTTGATTGATGTATGAGCGTACTTCCGGCTTAAGATCCGAAAGCACTCCCCTCCCAAGGCTCATGTTGAAGCGAGTATATCAGTTTCCCTCAATCGTGTATAGCCTTGTTAGGTTATAAAACAATGCTGTATTGAACTTCTTGATGGGCATGCCAGAAATCGATCCCTTCTAAGAGCATCCTCAATTCCTCGGCTCCTATCTCGTGTGCCTTCTGTTCCGTATCGGGCCAGGGGAAGCGATGTTTTTCTAGTCGCTTCTGCCACATACAGAATCCCGTGCGGTCCCAATACAGCGCCTTGAGTATATTCCGTGGTCGGTTGCAGAAGATGAAGAGGCTGCCGGAGAACACATCCAACTCCATCTCTTCTGTGGCCACGATCGCCAGACCATTGATCTGTTTGCGCATGTCCGTCGGCCCGGGCTTCACGTAGATCTTGATACGCTCGAGATCGAGGATCATGCCAGATCCAGCAGGACTTTCAAGATTTTCATTAGGTGCGCTTCGCCGATATCCTCTTGAAACTCTAGGGTGTACCGCTGGCCCACTTTCAGTTGAATGATCCCGCCTCGTGAGGATCTCAGGTTTTCAGATGGGACAATTCTCACAAAACGCTTTACGCTGCCTTTGACCGGGGATAGCAATTTCCGACGCCAGTAATCGAAGGCCGTGACCTTAAGTTTTCGATCCCGACAAAAGTCTATGCGCCTCTGACCGCTGCCTCTCCAAGCATTAAGTATTTCCCTCCACTCTTCACTGCTTCGATTCGGTTCCATACTACTCCTCCATCGCCGCAGTATGGCCTGCCCTCATCGATATCGGTAGGTGGGGCGAAATTGACGCTTACTTAACTAGCTATCTTTATTGATGATACTTTGAAATTGCATTCTACCGATTATAAAAAGCTCTCCGTTGGATCCTAATTAATTGCGCATATAGACCGTCCTTTTCCATGAGCTGCTCGTGAGTCCCTTGTTCTGCGATCCGCCCTCCGTCCATAACCACAATCAAACGAGCCGCCTTCACAGTTGAAAATCGGTGCGTAACCAGCAGGGTAACGCCTCCGTTGGTGTGCTGCGAGGCCAAGGCAGCATGTCGGCTGAATATAGCATGCTCTGACTCTGGATCCAGACTGGCCGTCGGTTCATCCAGGATTCTCACGATCGGTTGCTCTCGCATAGCTGCTCTTGCCAAAGCCAGCTTTTGCCATTGTCCCTCAGATAACTCCTGACCGTCGTGCCAGATGCTACCAAGCTGTGTCTCCAGACCGTTCGAGAGGGAGTCGACGATATCCGCGCACTGCGCCTTCGCTAATGCTTTATTAACAGCCTCCGGTTCATGCATCCTTGCAATGTCACCAATTCCGACGCTCTCTCTAAAACACAACTCAAAATGCGTGAAGTCCTGGAACGCTGCTCCAATTCCCCTCAGCCACGCTGCTCCATCAATCGTCCTAAGGTCAATTCCATCGACCAGGATTCGACCCTCAGTGGGCTCGTAGAATCGGCATAACAGCTTGACTAGGGTAGTTTTTCCCACACCGTTTTCTCCGACGAGTGCCACTGTAGTGCCGGCAGGTATCTTGAAATTGACATTCCTTAGCACCATTCGATCGGTTCCCGGATAGCGAAAGGAAACATTCTCAAAGCTGATGCCACTACGAAGCTCGTTCGGGACATCCCCATGCGCAAGGCCGGCGTCCGAGCGTCTCTTCTCCTCTTCGAGCCAGACCAGAT
>CAZLRN010000625.1:0-2027 GCA_964561715.1 uncultured Spirochaetales bacterium | reverse complement strand
ATGTGATCGTGGTAGACCTCTTCGGAAAGATCTTTCAGGGGACCTTCTCCGGAGGGAATCTTTCGACCGCCATTGCGACACGGACAGGGAGAGGGCAGGTGATCTACGGCGGCATAAGAGATGTCCAACAGATACATGGGATCGCAAACCTGCAAACCTTTTATAAAGGGAACGATCCTACGGGAATTAGGGATGTCACACTCACCGGTATGAACGTTCCCTGCCGGATAGGCGGAGCCGTCTGCATGCCGGGTGACGTGGTGCTCGGAAACGTTTCCGGAGTCCTCTTTATCCCGCCCCATCTGGCTGAGGAGTGCGCGATTCACTCGGAAAAAACACGGCTTCGGGAGATCTTTGGCCTCCAGCGCTTGAGAGAGCGGGTGTACACATCTGCGCAGATGGACACCAAATGGACCGCAGAGATCGAAGCTGATTTTGCGGAGTGGCGAAAGACAAACACCCCCGCAGAACTCCAACACCTCCGGTGGGAGGAAACAGAAAGCAAATAATATGAAAACTGATTTCGACGAAGCCCTGAACCACGTGAAGTCTTTCTCGAAACCCTCTGACTTAAAAATCACCGATATGAGATTCGCCGACATCGGACCCGCACCGTTTCACTGCATCCTCATGAAGCTCTACACCAATCAGGGCATTGTCGGATTCGGCGAGCTTCGTGATATCGGCAGCCGAACCTACGCCCTCATGCTCAAGAGCCGCATCCTCGGGGAGAATCCCTGCAACGTCGATAAGCTCTTCAGGCGGATCAAGCAGTTCGGCGGCCCCGGCAGACAGGCCGGCGGGGTCTGCGCCGTCGAGGTGGCCCTTTGGGATCTGGCGGGAAAAGCCTATGGGGTTCCGGTCTATCAGATGCTGGGCGGGCGGTTTAGGAATCGCATTCGTATCTACTGTGATACCTCAGTTGAGGGCAGGCCCGACGGGAAAAAGATGGGAAAGGCCCTCAAGAAACGCATGGAGATGGGATTTACCTTTCTCAAAATGGACTTAGGTATCGGGTTGTTATACGACACGCCCGGGACGCTGGTCGCGCCAAGCGGCGTCATCGAAGAGCTGAAAGGCTCCAAAAAGACGGCTTCCCTCTGGGGCAAGGCGGTGAATCCGGAGCAAAGAAGCGAGAGAAACCGTGTCGTAGAGCGCTACAGCAGTCCTCCCCACCTGAAGGCAATCCAGATAACGCAGAAGGGCCTCGATCTTCTGGAAGGCTTCGTTTCCGATGTCCGGGACCAGATCGGCTATGAGATACCCCTCGCCATAGACCACCTGGGTCCCATTGGATTGAACGAGTGCATCAAGCTGGCAAGGCGGATCGAGAAGTACAACATCGCCTGGCTCGAGGACCCGATGCCGTGGCAGCTTACGGATCAATACGTCCGATTGTCCCAGGCCACGACGGTGCCCATCTGTACGGGAGAGGATATCTACCTCAAAGAGAACTTCGAGCCTCTCCTCGAATCAGGAGGCGTAGCGGTCATTCACCCCGATACACTGACCTCCGGTGGTATTCTCGAAAACAAAAAGATTGGAGACCGCGCGCAGGAGTTCGGTGTGGGGATGGCCATTCATATGGCCGAGAGCCCGATCGGCTGCATGGCTGCAGCCCACTCCGCAGCGGCAACCCAGAACTTTCTGATCCAGGAGTATCACTCTGTCGACGTGCCTTGGTGGAATGACCTGGTCACGGGGCTTCCCAATCCCATCGTTCAGGGCGGTTTTGTCGAAGTTCCCGATTCGCCGGGGCTGGGAATCGAAGCCCTCAATGACGAGGTCATCACCGAGCACCTGCACCCGCTGTATCCAGAGCTTTGGCGATCCACCTCCGAATGGGACGACGAGTGGTCCCATGACCGCACCTGGAGCTGATAACCGCCAAATCCACGCCTCGCCGGGCTTAGCCGGCCACGCCTCACCTCGTCTTGAGGTCTCATTATTACGATGTCTTATCGTTGGCTGCGCCCACAACCCAAACAATTTAGCCTATTTTCTATAATGCATGCCAACTACTTGCT
>CAZLRN010000624.1:0-2028 GCA_964561715.1 uncultured Spirochaetales bacterium | reverse complement strand
TATCATACCGCAGATCGCTCCGGCCGCTCGCGAATAGATGATACGGGAGATGCGGTTGATCCCCGCCACATCGACAATCGAAGGGATCATCACGATATCTTTCGTGCCAATAATGTCCGAAGTGTCCGCTGCGGCCGTGGTTGACACGCACACTTTGGGAAAGCCGACAGGCAGGGCTCGCATGGCTGCCGATATGACTGAAGTGCCACCGCTGCCGCCCATTCCTATGATTCCATCGAATCTGGATTGTCCGAAGTAGCGTTGGGCAATGACGGGTGCGCCGGCTGCCATCACCTTCATCGCTTCGCCTCGATCCTTTTCGGCACGAAGGCTATCGAGGCTTCCCCCGCCGGCTTTTGCGACCTCTGCAGCCTCGACATCGACGGGAAAGAGATTTGTTGTACCAAGGACGCCCGTATTAACGCTGAGGACCTCGTATCCTCTCGAGAGGATCTCTTCTCTCAAGAATCCGAAGTCTCTCCCCTTGGTGTCGAAGGCGCCTATCATCATCACCGTCTTGGCCATGGCTTGAGCTCCGGGATTGCTAGAAATAGAGAGATCAATTCTCTCGCCCTACCTGGAATAGACTTTTTGCCAGGGCCTGTCAAGCTCGAGCCGATGCGCCGATTCGCACAAAAGCACACCCTCGGCGCCGCACCTATGAGGGCGCCACGAAGGTGGCCGAAACAATGCTCTTCCCATATCTGGAATCTGTGATATAATGATCCTCTGCTGAAGCAGAGGTGGTTGACGAAAAAAACTTGACAACCTATTGGAGGCGTGCTAAAAAATCGTTATAACAGATATAATTAAATCCAAAGCAGTTTTTATGCGAAACGTGACTTAGAGCTCGGTTCAGCAAGAAACATCCGAGGGAGGTGCCGTACGTGAGTACCGCTGGAGAAGTGCAAGTCCGACAAAGACGAAACCCTCTTTGGAAACAGAAATTTGAAGGGTGGTTGTTTATATCACCGCTCGTGATCGGGTTTACTGTTTTTCTGGTGGGTCCTCTTATCTTTTCCTTCGGAATCAGCCTCACCAAATGGAATCTCCTTCAACCTCCCATCTATATCGGATTTGCCAATTTCAAGAGGATGCTCTTCGAGGATCACAATTTCTGGAGAGCCCTCTGGCATACCGCATACTTCAGCTTCGGCACGATTCCCCTGGGTCTGGCAACCGCCCTTGGAATGGCCCTCCTGATGAATAGAAAGATGGTGGGATTTACCTTTTTCAGGGCGACCTACTTCATGCCGATTGTAACCTCCTGGATCGCCATCGGCCTCGCCTGGAGATGGCTCTATAATCCGGAGTTCGGGCTGATCAACTATTTTCTTGATCTCGTATTTGGAATCAAACAAGGGCCGATGTGGCTCAACGATTCCGCCTGGGCCATGCCTTCGGTCATCCTCGTGAACGTCTGGAGGGGTGCCGGATACAACATGGTCATCTATCTCGCCGGCCTGCAGGGAATTCCGGAGTTCTACTACGAGGCGGCACGCATTGACGGGGCCAACTGGTGGCAGCAGTTTCGGAAAATCACCTTTCCGCTGCTCACCCCCACCACATTCTTTATACTCATCATGTCGGTCATCACATCGATGCAGGTATTCGGTGCGGTGTACATCATGACCTATGGAGGACCGGCGGGAGCGACGGAAGTGATGGTCTGGTACATCTGGGACAACGCCTTCAACAACCTGAAGATGGGCTACGGCTGCGCCCTGGCGTGGATTCTCTTCATGATCATCCTGGGTTTCACGATGATTCAGTGGCGGTTCAGCAAGCGCTGGGTCTTTTACGGATAGAGGGGGCAAGCGATGTCAACAGCTGAGGCTATCAATATTAGAATACGGCGCCTGAGCTTGATCAAACGGATCGTGAGCCGA
This sequence comes from uncultured Spirochaetales bacterium, assembly GCA_964561715.1. Taxonomy (GTDB): domain Bacteria; phylum Spirochaetota; class Spirochaetia; order SZUA-6; family CAZLRN01; genus CAZLRN01. The sequence goes on along the minus strand of CAZLRN010000624.1, from coordinate 139 downwards.
GTCATTCTCTACGCCGTTGTGATCACTATAGCTTTCATCATGACGGCTCCCGTTCTCTGGTCTCTGGCAACCTCCTTTAAGCCTTTCAACAAGGCTCTGGAGTATCCGCCGAAGTTCATTCCCGATCCCTTTGTGTGGG
>CAZLRN010000623.1:0-2033 GCA_964561715.1 uncultured Spirochaetales bacterium | reverse complement strand
GCTGGGAGCGAAGGCTACGGGTGGACATTTCGGCGCCTTTAGCTGCGAGGATTACGCCAATGCGGAGAGAAAAAGGTACCTCGAGGATATCCTGATCGAGAGCATCCAGCATCTCTCAACCCTAGCCAAGGCGAAGGGGTTGGAGCAACTGCTGTGGGAGCCAATGCCGCTCCTCCGGGAGGCCCCTGCCACAATCGATGAGGCGGAGAGACTATACGAGAAGGCCAACAGGAGGGCCGCCGTGCCGATAAGATTTTGCCTGGACCTCGGCCATCAGTGCACCGCCGGTGTGAGTTCCGGTGACAGGGATCCCTACGCTTGGCTCAGGCGGATCGGTTCACTCTGCCCTTACATCCACCTTCAGCAGACCGATGGCGATGGAGACCACCATTGGCCTTTTACCAAGGAGCACAATGCCGTTGGAATCATTCATCCTGAGAAGGTGATCGAATCTCTAGAGGAATCCGGCGCCGAGGAGGTACGGCTCATATTCGAGGTTATTCACCCCTTTGAAGAAGCGGAGGATCGGGTTCTCGCTGACCTCGAGTCCAGCGTGGGCTACTGGAGCCCATTTCTATCTTGAGGGCCTAAATCCTGTCTGCCCTTCCCACTATTTTATTGAGGGGATACTCGATGATCCCGTCAGCTCCCATATCGATCAGCCTGGGGATGATTTCCCGCACAACGGTCTCGTTGACGATGACCTCGACGCTGAACCAGTCCGATTCGTAGAGGCGGGAAATGGTGGGAGAATTGAGGCTCGGTAATACTCCCACGACCCCTTCGAGCTTGTCCTCCGGCACGTTCATCTTGAGGCCCACCATGTTTTCGGCGTTTAGGGCACCCCGTAGCAACAAAGCGATCTGTTCGATCTTTTTCTTCTTTTGCGGGTCTTTGAGGCTCTGCGGATTAGCGATGAGCTTGGTGTTGCTTTCGAGCAGAGTATGGATGATCTTCAGTCCATGAGCTCGGATTGTGGATCCCGTCTCGGTCAATTCCACGATGGCATCTACCAGCCCCTCTACGACCTTCGATTCGGTAGTACCCCAGGAAAATTCCACCTCCACCGGGATATTCCTCTCTGCGAAGTACTTCTTGGTGAAGTTGACCAGCTCGGTGGATATTCTCTTGTTCCTGCATCCTTCCAGGTCTTCGATATCCGAATCCCCCGGCACCGCCAGAACCCAACGGGCCTTCCGCGTGCTCACCTTGGAGTAAATGAGATCCGAAACAATCTCCACCTTTGCATCGTTCTCCATCACCCAGTCCAAGCCCGTTAGGCCCGCGTCCAGAACACCCTGTTCTACGTAGCGCGCCATCTCCTGGGCTCTGACCAGCGCGCAGGACACATCGGCGTCATCGATCGAAGGAAAATAGTTTCTCGACGATACGCTGATGCGCCATCCGGCTCGCTGAAAGAGCTCGATTGTGGCATTTTCGAGGCTTCCTTTGGGTATTCCCAGTTTTATCGTGCTCCTACTCATCTCTTGTCCCCGTATTTCTCTTCGGGATCGAAAACTTTTTTCCCATCGATAACCAGCTTGCCGTCTTGCACGTAACGATAGAAACAGCTCTGATAGCCTGTATGGCAAGCGGCGTCTCCTATCTGCCTGACCTTGAGAAGAACGCAATCGCTGTCACAATCGACCCGCACCTCCGTGACCTCCTGAATATTTCCAGAGGTTTCACCCTTCTTCCATACCTTGTTTCGCGACCTCGACCAGTAATGCGCAATTCCGGTCTCAAGGGTTTTCTGCCACGCTTCGCTGTTCATATAGGCCTGCATTAAGACCATTCCACTGGCGGCGTCCTGAGTAATGACCGGCACAAGTCCACCCCCTTTTTCGAAATCAAGCTCAACCATTGAACTCACTCTCCATTCCTCGGATTAGCTCTCTCAAATTCGTCTTATCGCTGGCTGCGCCCGCTACCCAAACAATTTGACCCATTTTACGTGCAGCCAACGTATCGTTGGCTGCGCCCACAACCCAAACAATTTGACCCATATCTGAAAGCGCTGCGCGTAGTCAAGT
>CAZLRN010000622.1:0-2056 GCA_964561715.1 uncultured Spirochaetales bacterium | reverse complement strand
AAAAGGAAGTATTTTGGACTTGACAACGGTCACATCATATCAGAAATGCGGACTAGATCCCTCTGTTAGTTCCCTCTATAGCGAGATAGAACGATTACAGCGTTTTGTCCTCCGAATCCAAATGAGTTGGACAGGATGTGGTTGATGGATCCATCCATTGTTGTGCTTTTTACGACGTTCAGGTTGATCTGAGGGTCCTGCTCGAAAAGATTGATTGTCGAGTGAACAACTCCCTCCTCCAGAACCATTAAGGCCGCAATAGCCTCTACGGCGCTCGCTCCACCGAGGAGGTGACCGATCATCGATTTCGTGCTGTGGACCGGTACTTCCGTTGCGTAAGAGCCAAAAACCCTATTAATCGCAATGCCCTCGGCAAGATCTCCCAGAGATGTCGATGTGGCGTGGCTGTTGATGAGATCGATGTCCGTGGGATTGAGCTTCGCCGAATCCAACGCTGACTGCATTGCTCTAGCGGCTCCCCGGCCCTCGGGATGAGGGGCCACGAGGTCGTGGGCGTCGCAGCTGAAACCGACTCCCGTAATCTCTGCGTAGATATGAGCGCCCCTCCTTTTTGCATGCTCCAGTTCTTCGAGACAGAGAACGCCGGCACCTTCTCCGAGAACGAAACCGTCTCGGTCCTTATCAAAGGGTCTGCTTGCCGTTTCGGGTGAATCATTTCGGCTGGAAAGAGCGAAGATTTTGTCAAAGGCAGCCAACCCGGGTTGGTTAACAGCAGCCTCGGATCCGCCGGCAAATATTGCGTCAACGAATCCCATCTTAATGAGCGATACCCCCAATCCTATCGCATAGTTGCTCGTAGAGCATGCGGAATTGACAGAAAAAGACGGTCCCTGGAGATTCCATTCTTGGGCAAAGTATCCCGAGGCGGTATTCGGAATGGCGCTGGTAATGTAGTAGGGCGAAACCGATTGCATCCCGGTTTGGTGGATTCGTTTTATGTTGTCGAGGTGGGATTTTATTCCAGCGTCTCCCGTACCGATGAGAGATCCGTATCGATGGGGCGCTCGGTCGATCTCCAATCCGGAATCCATAACAGCCTGAGAACCTGCTATGTGCCCAAAAATGATGTACCGATCGAGCTTTCTCTCCACATTTTTTGTCTTGAAGTATTTCTTGAAATCCTCGAGGTCGATCTCGCCACCTATCTGCACAGGGAAATCGTCCAGCTCGACATTTCGGATACGGCGAATACCTGGCTTTTCTGCCTTCAGATTGTACCAGAACTCGCGGACAGTTTGGCCTATAGGATTTATCGTTCCCACGCCGGTTACGACGACTCGCGTGGCATGGGGATTGCTCTTTTCCAATGGAATCCTCTTAAACGGTATGGCCCAATATAGAAAAATCACCCCCCATTGTCAATATTGAACGCCCAAGCGTTCTATCAGGCACCAAACCGCCCAATTGGGCGCCGACACGATCTCTTGTAGTCCCACCTCGTGCTTACCGTCGGGACGGGTAGGATCAGTTGTGAGAAACCTGTCGATGAAGACGATCGACCTGAAGACAGAAGGCCTCCAGCTTCGACTGGAGGATCTGGGGAAGGGGATTCCCGTCGCTCTCCACTGAGAGAAACGGGAGAGTGGTGAATTGCTTTAAGTGATCGACGCCGCACATCCCATCGATTCGATCGTTGCCCGCTATATGACACTCCTGGGACAGGATAGCTTCTATGAGCCGTGTGGGCAGGCAGGCGAAGGGTCCGATGGAGATGACCCCATGCACATGTTTTGCTATTTCTTTGAAGAACGATCCAATCACGAGAATCATCTCCCCCGTAAAGGACCTGTTGATGAAACGGCTGCCCAATTCCATAATTCTTTCGAGATCCACGGTCTCATACTCGTAGAGGCCCGAACGAGCTAGAATTCTCTTGATCTTGGCTTCGAATTGCCGTTTGAGCAGATTGCGCATCGATATCTCGAGTCGGTCCCAGAATCCCATCTTGGAAGAGTAGGTCCTCTCGCGAGCCGTCAGACTATCCGTGTAGTGAAGGTACTCGATGATAGGGGCTCGTTTGACCACGATGCCGTGC
>CAZLRN010000621.1:0-2056 GCA_964561715.1 uncultured Spirochaetales bacterium | reverse complement strand
AAAGCTCAGGCTCGCCTCCACCAGAATGGCGTTCGGCACCCGTGTGGTGAAGAGTACGATGGCGGGCGCCATGATGTTAGGGAGAATGTGGCGAATCAGCATTCTGAAGATCGAACACCCCGTCGCCGACGCCGCTGTCACGTAGGCATTCTCCCTTATCCCGATAACGGCGCCCCGTATGATTCTGGAGCCGATCACGCCCCAGCTTATCCCCAACACGAAGACCAGAGACCACAGTCCCGTTCCTATGATGGCTATGATCACCATCATGAGGATGATCTGCGGAAGACACATCCACGTGTCGACCACCCTTTGAACCACCAGATCGAAGGTGCCGCCCAGGTATCCGGATACGATTCCGAGGATCAGTGAAACGATCGTGGCAAAGATGGAAGCCGCCAATCCGACGATCATCGAGACGCGAGCGCCGTAGATGACGCGGCTGAGCACGTCCCGGCCCACGCTGTCCGCTCCCAGCCAGAACCTGGCCGAGGGCGGGGAAAGCATGAGAGAGACGTTGGTGTCGTTGTAGCCATAGGGGGCCAGGAAGTCGGCGAAAATTCCTGTCAGAAGCAGGAGCAGGGTGATCGCCAGCCCCGCCACACCCAGCGGTTTCTTCCAAAGGGCTCGGAAGAAATCCACCAGCCAGGGGTGCCTCTTTTCCGTCCTCTCTTCCTTGTTCTTTGCTGTTGTCTCTTGATGGGTCTCTGCCACGCTCTCAACTCTCTTCTATGTTTTGTTCCATCGTTTCCACGATACTCCGGCTATTTGTAACGGATCCTTGGATTGAGCAGTGAGTAGGTCAAGTCGACCAGGAGATTTATCATCACGAGAGCTATGGAAAAGAGAAACAGGACTCCGCTGACAAGGGCCTGGTCTCTCTTCTGAACCGCATCGAGGATCAGACGTCCCATTCCGGGAAGCCCGAATATCTTTTCGATGATGACCGTGCCTCCGATCATGATAGGCATCTGGAGCCCCACGAGGCTGACCACCGGGATGAGCGCGTTTTTCAAGGCGTGCCTGAAGGTGACGACCTTCTCCCCCAGCCCCTTGGCGTAGGCTGTTCGGATATAGTCCTGCCTCAAGACTTCCAGCATCATGGTGCGCGTCATGCGCATTGTCATGCCCGACATCGCCATGCCCAGAATGGCGGCCGGAACGATGAACATCCTCAGGTTGCTGATCGGATCCGCTGCAAAACGGATGAGAAAGAGCGGTGGCATGTAGCCCCACCATATCGACGGGAAGACGATAACCAGGGTTGCCAGCCAGAAGCCGGGCACAGAAATGCAAAATATGGCGAAGCTTCGAGCTGCGAGATCGCCCCACGAGTCCTGACGTGATGCGGAATAGATGCCAATAGGGATGGCTATGAGTTGGGCTACGATCAGCCCCATGAGGCCGAGCTCAAAGGTCACCGGCCACTTGAGAGCCACGAGCTCGACGACAGACTTTCTGGCCCAAAAGGAATGCCCCAGGTTTCCCTGAAAGATGCCGCTCAGCTTGTCGTCCTGCCCGGGAATGACCCCGAGCCACCGTCCGTATTGCACGATCAGAGGCGCATCCAGCCCCAACATGCGCTCGATGGCTGCTCTGTCGAGTCGAACATCCGGGCTGTCCGCCATCACAGCATCGACGATGTCGCCGGGAAGCAAGTTGACCAGCATAAAGATCACAACAGTCGCGAAGAACAGCGTGGGGATCATGATCAGCAAACGTCGTATGATGTAGCTCTGCATACTATCTGTGTCTCATCTTTTCTGTTGGACCTAAAACAGATTTTTGCCTGTGAATCCTTCAACTCGGCTGCTCATCAAGACTCGATAACAATGACCTCTTTGAAAAGGTGGATTCTCTTTACCGGTGGTATTCACACCCTGTTGGACATTATCATGGAGTCATGCCTGGGTCAACATGTCTGCACGATGAAAGGCGATTGATACGGCAGAACGATTGTAAATGTTGACAAATGCCTCTTTCGCAGTAGTATTACTCCGGTGTGCAATTATGGAGCAAAATCTTGTTTTTTCAACAAGATTTTGCGAAGTAATTG
>CAZLRN010000620.1:0-2068 GCA_964561715.1 uncultured Spirochaetales bacterium | reverse complement strand
CTTAATAAGGTTCCGATTTAATAAACAGCGGGGTTTATTAGGTAAATTCCCGACTCTTAAAACGGTATGCGCAAACGTCCAGGCATACCGTTTTTTTTAACTTACAGCAAGGGAAAATCTGTCAGTCTCTACGTCTCTCCAGCGAGATGATAAGCTCCACCTCGCCAACTGTCGTGCCTACCTGAGCCGCAATAATGCTAGGGGAAAATCCCTCTCTGTACAGCCTGATGACCTCTCTTTGAATATCTCTATCCGCGAGCTGCGTTCCTTCGCCTCTCTCCTGTGCCTGCCTGATCCGATCATATATCGAGCGGCTGATCTCGTGCTTTTCTGATTCTCTTTTGAGAATGGATAGTTTCTTGTCCACTTTGGCGAGCAATTCTTGAAGCACGGTAATTTTATCCTCGATCAACTGAATATTCTGCTCGGTGGTTCGATTGAGTTCGACCATTATAGAGGCGAGCTCATCCTGGATCTTCTGTCCCGACTCATCCTCTTTTATACGCCGTTCCAACCAGCGCTTGAGAAGTATATACATAATGAGAAATCCGAGAATTTGGAAAGCGACAACAGTGACAACGGTCGGCATGGGGTCATTCTACCTGGTAACGTCGATGTGATGGCCCAGGTCGGGATCCTTGAAAACTTCCGCTTCGGCTTGGCTTTCAGCGCGTTTTTTCTTTCGTCTCTCCCTCTCTGCTGCCCCGCGCCTTTCACCTCTCTGCTCTTCCTCTTGAACAGCTTCAGGCCCCTCACTCACCTGCTGAGATTCGTTCACCGAGTTATCCCGCTCCTCGGTTTGCCTTACAATCTGTGAGGCTTGAAGAGACTGGGCCTCTGGAGCCACCTGTCGTTGTGCGGCCTCTCCCCGCCCCACCTCATTCATCTGTGCGAATATGGTCTGAAGATCAATAGGAAGAAGGGGCACTTAGCGCCTCCCTTTCATCTCCTCCGCAATAGGCTCGTACTGAGTCACCTTTATATTGTTCTGGTCGAGGACGAAGGTTACAAACTTAAACTCCGTACGGACCTCGAGGTTGGCATCCTTGATAAAAATCTTGACTCCGGGAAAAACCTTATCCGAAGCACCCACCTTGCCCTCGGATTTAATGGAAGCCAAACGCGCCTTAATCTGCTCGATCTCCTTGTTCACCTCGTCAATCTCGAGCTGAAAAGTCTTTCTCTTTTCCATCAACTCTGTCAGATACTGCTCCTTATCTTCCGGCAGTTTCTTCTGAATTTTTTTGAGGTTGGTCAAAGTTTTAATATTCAGATCCAGATCCTCGAGCTCTTTCAGCCTCTTGTTGATGATACTTTCTATCTCCACCATTCGCTCTTTGCTTTTTGGATCGTAGCCCACTTCGCAGATAGTCTCGCTTCCGCCAATAGAACCCAGATTCTTGGCATTGATCTCCTCGGCTGCACGCAATCTCCCACCTACGATAGAAGCTCGCCTTCCGTGACAGATGATTCGCTCATTGGCATCTACAAAGGAATGGATAATTCCTTCGCTGGCAACGACGTTTTCTCCCGCTTCGATTCTTGCATGCTCGATGAACTTGGCGTAAACGCTTTTGCTCGTTTGAACTTTGCCCTTGGTCTTGCCCGTAATACCCTGATGAACCACAATATCTCCCTCCGCATCCAGGAGGCAGTTGCCGACGTTGCCCAAGACCTCGATGTTACCAGCTGCCTTGACGGAAAAGCCATCCTCCACATTCCCCTTAACAATGACCGTGCCGAGAAATAAAACGTTCCCTGTGTGAAGATTCACATCTCCGTTAACGGTATAGATTGGCTCAACGGTTATTTTCTTTCCGATCATGAAAACCTGGCCGTTTATCTCACTGATTGCGGTCAGGCCGTCGTCGGAGAGCTTCACATTCTTTCCTACTTCTATATCGAGATCTCTTCCCATCTTGCTGGGTAAAGACCTTCCCGTCACAGTTGTACCTTCTGTTCCCTCTCCAGCTGGTATCTTCTTGGCCAGTATCTGCCCGGCCACGACATTTTCGACAAGATTGAGCTCTTTGAAGGTGTTTAGGCTTTACGAAGGAGTAGTATATTG
>CAZLRN010000619.1:0-2079 GCA_964561715.1 uncultured Spirochaetales bacterium | reverse complement strand
GGGAAGTATAGCATCTTGCTGGGCTTTATTGAAGCGGTGTATCTCATCGATGAAAAGGATGGTGCGCTGATTATTCAGTGCGCGGCGCTCCCTCGCCTCGTCCACGATGCGGCGCAGGTCGGCGACGCCGGAAGCTACGGCAGATATCGGGCTGAAGTGCGATTTGGTGACGCTGGCGATGATATTAGCGAGCGTGGTCTTGCCGCTGCCCGGCGGGCCCCAGAAGATAATGGAGGGGAGCTGGTCGGCCTCGATGCTTTTTCTCAGGACGTGGCCCGCGCCCAAGATATGCTCCTGCCCCACGAACTCATCAAAACTCGTAGGCCTCATGCGCGCAGCGAGCGGGGCTTCACGCCCCAACTGGCTCTCACCGGCCTGGCTAAATAGATCAGGGACTCTTGCTTTTCGAGCTTGTTTCACGTTTTTCAGACCTATCAATCTTCTTCAAACTCAAAATAACTCATCCAATTTATCATAGGCTCGTTCTGAATGCCGGGCCACTTTGCCCACGATTACCAATTTGTCCTTGTCGAAAACAGCGTAGATAATGCGCCAGTCTCCGGTGCGGATCCTATGAATAGCGCCTTTCAGCTTTTTGACGCCCTGTGGCCTAGGTTCTTTCATCAAGGCCCGAATGACGGCATCAATTTGTTTGAAGTCTTTGAGCGTGAGCTTATCTAGCTCTCTCTTTGCTCTGCGAGTTAGCTCAATCCTGTACATTGCCTAGCCGTTTCCGACGATATCCCTCATAGGTGACTGCTGTCTCTGGGTGGGCACGATAATAGGCTAGTTCATTCTCCATATCCCGAACATCTTCTAAATCCTCACGGTAGGCTTGCTCTACAGCGCGTCGGATTAGCTCGGCAATCGACGTTTTCTCTTCAAAAGCCAACCTTCTTAGTCCCTCATGGATTTCTTCGGGAAGATAAATCATGGTTTTTTTCATCTCAGGCTCCTACAAATAATGCATTTTGCTCTATTATAACATATATATATCACTATGTCATATTAACGACTTAAATCTTTAGCGCCAATTGGGCGGAGGGCGAAGCAGCGCTTCGCCCCTACATGATTTTACAAATCCACTCAAACTTGGCAGAGAAGTTCTTATTACCCGTACCTCTTAACTTCAAACTTGTAGAGCTTCACGGGCTCGTCAGAGTAAATGCCCGCTTTCTGGCGGCAGATGTCGATTTGCTGGTCTACGGTGTCTACGCCTTCGAGGTCGGGAAGCAGCAGTCCCCGCCGCCCTCCACTCTCCACGATAACGCCGTACTTTCTGGGATCGAGCTCATCCTTGCTTTTCACCGGCACCGGTCTGGTGAGCACATCCACGCTGTAGGTGAGGTCAGGAAGCTCCGCAACGGCCACCGGAGGGAAACGCGGGTCTCTGGTCGCCGATGATATGGCGTTGGCCATTGTCTCCTGGGCTACATTAGACCTTGTCGGCTCGAATGTTCCGATGCAGCCTCTAAGTGCACCGTGTCTCTTGATGCATACAAAAACCCCTGCTCTCTCTTGCATCTCCGGCGGCAGCTCCTGGGGTTGAGGAAGCTCTTTTTTGCGGACATAGCTCTCCACCGTTTCCTTGGCCAGCCTTGTCAGAGGGTGCATTTTCTCTTGCTTCATGGTTTCCCTCCTCTCATCTCTTCACGATTATACCGGCATAGCCTACCACGCCGGAGTAGTCGCCGGTCACATCACCGCTTGTCTGATATTTGACCAGTTCCGCCTGCCCGGCCCCCATCTCTCTGGCAGCCGAGATAAGACATACTGCCGGCGCGTAGCCGCACATAGAGATGTTCAGCTTTTCAATTCGATTCATAAGCTCGTCTTCGTTCAGCTCCAGTATGGCGTTTATGGCCTGGGTATCCTTCCTTTTTGCAGATTCCTGCGACTCGTAGTGGGTCATGTCGCTGCTGGCGATGATTACTGTTTCAGCTTTTAAGTCTTTGATCGCTTTCGCTATTGCCTTGCCAATCTCCTTATAAACTGCTCTGGGGCCGTGCGACAGCACAATGGGAACAATCTTGAAGTCCTTGTTGAGATATTGTAGAAACGGTATTTGAACCTCTACTG
>CAZLRN010000618.1:0-2101 GCA_964561715.1 uncultured Spirochaetales bacterium | reverse complement strand
ACCCTCGCAGACTTGACAATTTGCATAGCTCATATAGAATGATGATATGAGAGTTTCCAATCCGCATTGGGGTGTTTGATGGAGATAGACAAAACCTTCGGCAGTGAGATTGAAGATCGAAGCGGACAAAATATAAGGCTGTGCTATCAGTGTTTGAAATGTTTCGTGGGATGTCCTGTAGCCAGCTATATGGATTTCAAGCCCAACGCTGTGATTCGGATGATTCAATACGGCATGCGCGAAGAGGTATTGAAGAGTCGCGCTATCTGGTTGTGTGTTTCCTGTATGACATGTGGAGTTCGCTGTCCTAACGAGATCGACATGGCCGCAGTTATGGATACCCTACGAGAAATGTCTATTGAGGCTGGCTACTCTTATGAGTCCGAAAAGAAAGTTGTTCTGGCGCATGAGGAGTGGGTCAGGTCAATCAAAATCTGGGGGCGCGTACACGAAGTAACCTTCTTTATGGCTTATATGGCCCGGAGCCTTGATCTATCGCTTGTTGCGTCAGCTCCTGCACTGGTCTTTAGGGGAAAGACGCCGTTTATACCGCGACAGATCGAAGGAGTGGAGGAAGTCCGCAAGTTGTTTGATGAGAGCATGGGCAAGGCAGGGTCTGCAACGGATTTATTCTAATCATAGAGAAGCATTAAGAAAGGATTGGAAATGGAGCTATCTTTCTATCCCGGTTGCACAGCCCATTCAACAGGAATTGAATACAGTATGTCTCTGCATGCGGTGTTTGACGCTCTGGGAGTGAAATTACTGGAAATAGATGACTGGAACTGCTGCGGCGCAGCGGGGGCCCACAGCATAAATCAGTTGCTTGGTCTTGCGCTCCCCGCCCGCAATATTGCGAAGGCTCAGAAGAGAGACCTGCCGTTGGCTATCCCCTGTGCTGGCTGTTTCAACTACATCAGAAAGGCACAAGTGGCACTCTCGGAAGACGGCCCGATGAAGCAGAAACTCGAAGAGCTGGTGGGCTTCAAGTACAACGGAAAACTGCAGATCAAGGCAATGATCGATGTGCTAATCAGCCAGGTCGGTCTGGATAACGTAAAGAAGCATGTCATACAGCCCCTGACGGGATTGAAGGTAGCGAGCTACTATGGCTGTGCGCTTGTACGCCGGCCCGAAATAACCCAGATGGGAGATCACGAAAACCCGGTGTTTCTGGATGAGCTGGTAGAATGTTTAGGTGGTGAAGTAATGCCATGGTCTTTCAAGACAGACTGTTGCGGAGCCGACCTGGCAATAACCCATGTACCAATGGTGGAGAGTATGGCCGATAGGATAGTCGGAATGGCTATCGAGGCGGGAGCCAATTGCCTGATGTGCCATTGCGGGATGTGCCAGATAAATCTCGAAATGAGGCAGACTGGAAAAAACGGTCTTAAACTTCCCGTTTTCTATTTTACAGAGCTCATGGGCATAGCAATGGATCTTCCTGGCAGAGACGAGTGGTGGGATAAGCACATGGTAAAGCCGGAGCTCACCTTGGAGCGGCTTAATCTTGTAGAATAGCGCAGCATTCCTGTTTTGCCAGAGGCGTAAACAACAATCTTCCGCCAAAGGCAAAATGTAGAATAGTTCGCAGCAGAAAAAAATATACTCGACCTGTAATCGAGAGGACAGGGAGGGAGTGGTGGCAAAAGAGAAAAACTCGGATGTACTGATAATCGGAGGCGGCATCGCGGGTATGCAAACCGCCCTTTTGCTAGCTGAGAAAGGGCACCTGATCCACGTGCTGGAAAACACCCCCGCTATTGGCGGATTTTTCCCGCTGTTGGATCGTACCTTTCCCACGAATTCCTGCGGGGTTTGTTTCATGAGTCCAAAGCCACCGGCCTACTGTCCCATCTATGAGAGCAATTTCCATGAGAAAATAGAGCTACATACGGGATGTCACATCCGGGAGGTCAAGGGACAGGCAGGTGACTTTTCCGTGTCCTATACAGCAAATCCGAAATACGTCGACATCACCAAGTGCAACTTGTGCCACAAATGCACTGAAGTCTGCCCTATTGATGTGCCGAGTGAGCTGGGCGGAGGACTCGAAAATCGGAAAGCGATCTATCTGCCTTTTGCTCAGGCTATACCC
>CAZLRN010000617.1:0-2113 GCA_964561715.1 uncultured Spirochaetales bacterium | reverse complement strand
GGCGAAAGGCCAAACCTCCGGAGGTTCTCTGAATTCGGGGATCGCGATGCCCGATATTCGAAGCGCGGCAGCTCGGGGACAGCGCTCTCGCAACCCCTCTTCGGCAGCGATCTTGCTCTGCCCATAGATAGTGGATGCGCTCTGGGGGCGATTCGCGTCGACAGGCGGTTCGTCGTGCGTCGTATCGCCGTAAGTGTTGACTGAGGAGCTGAACACAATAGGAGCTCCGGGATCGATACGGTTCAATTCCTCGGCCAGGTTAAGGGTCGCCGATACGTTTACATCAAAGGTCAGATCACGATTCTTCTCGCTGGCCGGTGGCAGAATGGCGGCCAGGTGAACGACGGCGCCCACATTTTCGAGGGCAGCTCGAAGAGCTTCAATTTGGGTGATATCTCCTCGTACAACCTCTATGCCGCCGGCGTCTTCCAGCTCTGTGTAGTCCAGACCGGGAAGATCAAACACCCGAACCTCGTGCCCTTCCCTCTGAAGCTGTTTTGCCACGCCCCTGCCGACGCTTCCGCCGCCGCCGGTTACGAGAACTCTCCTCTTCACGTTATGGTCAAACCGTCCATCTGAGCGTTCTTGAGCAGCTTGGTGATGTTACTGCGAAACCGCTCGAGAACGGCGGGGACGGGCTCGAGCTCCTTCTTCTCCGCCAATGACTCGAGCTCCTTTGCGTCCTTCAGGCAGACGTTGGTAATCGGAACCGCGAGATTGGTCTTGAGAAAAAACTTAGGTTTAAGCTCTTCGAGGGCGCTTAGGACGCTGTTCAGGATGTCCTTCCACGCGGTCTCTGACGAAGAATCGAGGGCCGCAACTGTGTTTTCGCAGGAGGTGATAATGGCCTCAACGTTTTCAATTCCCTTGGGTTTCATTTTCTCCTCGCTTCTCAATTTCCAGGCTCGGCTCTACCGACCGCCGTCCTTGTAGGTGTTCACCCGCTCGAGATCGACTTGGTCTTCCCTCGAAAAACCGCTTCCGTTGTGACGATCTCGGGGAAACGGGGGAATCTTGGCAAAGCTTTTCCTGAATCTCTCCCCTACGAGCCGCCTGTCCGGCCCGAAAGCAAATTCTTGCATCTCCTTTTCGGCGACCTCGACCAGCTCGTATTGCATACTTCCCAGCCCGTTGATTTCTCCCGCGTTGAGCTGGAGCTCTTCACTGATTCCGGAGAGCATAGACGAGCAGGTCTCGAATTTCCGCTGGCCCGACGCCGCAACCTCCCTCTCATCGGCCACAGACCCCGCCACTCCTACAGCCTCTCGCGCCTTATCGACGCAAGCCTTGTCGAGGGCAACTGGATCGGTGCCTCCAAATACCCCGAGATTGGGAATCAGAGACATGTCACTGTAATTGACACAGTCACAGAAGGGGGAGATGTCTATGGCCATGTTGATGAAAGCCACCTTGTTCTTTCCGACGGCTTTGATCGTAGCGAGGCAGGCATCGGCTATAGCGGCGTTGGTCGATTGGTAGTTGGCTTCTGAAGGCTCCACGATCCCCCTTCTGCTTAGTGCTCCTAGACAGGCGAGGCAGCTGGTGCATTTTTCGCTTTCCCATTCAATGGAATCCTTTGTTACATGAAGCAAATCGAAGGGGCATATGCCCTGTAAGAGCTTCCAGTCCGCGTCCCCGTTGCCGCCCTTGTAATTCTCCGGATGGTACACCGAAGCGCCGAACCCGTAGCGGGAATGCCCACCCATGTGGACATTGAACTTTCCGCGCTTTGACTGGGCTCCTATGCCAAGGTTCTTGATCGCCCCGCCGATGACTCCCGAAGGATGGCCCTTGAAGTGTGTCAGAGCGATCAGTACGTCGGCTGCGGCAATCGCGTTGGCGATATAGGCTTCCTTGAGGATATATCCTTCGGGCAAATCCACGTGGTAGTCATCGGTTCCCATAAATCCGTCGGCGCAGATAAAGGGACACCCCAAAACCGCCGAGCTGTATCCGTTGCGCTCCGCCGTGATCCGGAGGTCCAGCTCCGAAACCCGGCCCGCGTAGGGTGCATAGGGTAGCGTAGTGTTTTTTTATACATACTGTCGGACCACGTTAATCTTCACCTTGTCCGCCAAGGCCCGGGCGTAAACCGGCCGCAGATAAGAGGTGT
>CAZLRN010000616.1:0-2114 GCA_964561715.1 uncultured Spirochaetales bacterium | reverse complement strand
GATCTGGCCAGGTGGGCTGCAGGCAAGGGCTTCGATCAACTGCGCGTCGATGGCGTGATGACGCCGACGGCGCCCTGGCCAAGGCTGGATCGCTTTCGTGAGCACGACATCGATCTGCCCATAGGGCATGTAACGGTCGGTCGGGATTCGCCGGACAGATTGGCAGAGCTTCTCGATGTGGCTCTGGAGTTTGGCAACGGTGTGATTTACGTCGCTGCTGGCACATCGCCGGAGGGCGACGACATCTATTCGACAAAGCGGTCCTGTCCCAGGTGCGGACGCAGCTTCGAGGAGCTCGATCCCAGGCTCTTCTCCTTTAACTCACGTCATGGCTGGTGTCCTACATGTTTCGGCACCGGGCTCTTGATCGAGGGCTTCGACGAAGAACAGACAGGAGAGGAGAGCCTATGGAACTCCGACCGCCGGGAGAGCCGATGGGACACCCCGGGAAATGTCTGCCCAAGCTGCGAGGGTCATAGGCTCAATCCTGAGGCGCTCTCCGTTCGATTCCAGGGTAGATCGATTGTGCAATACACCGCTTTGTCCGTTGCGGAGGCCGAGAGGTTCTTCCGCAATTTACCTTTAGAAGGGCGGGAGAGAGACATCGCCCGTGATATTGTCTCAGAGCTCTGCAGCCGCCTGGATTTTCTCAAGCAGGTGGGGCTCTCTTATCTCACCCTCGATCGGGCTGCACCAACGCTGAGCGGTGGAGAGGCGCAGCGCATCCGCCTGGCAGCACAGTTGGGATCCAACCTAAGGGGCGTCTGCTACATTTTGGACGAGCCGACAATCGGTCTGCATGCCCGGGATAATCGGATGCTGCTGGATACTCTCCAACGGTTGAAATCCAAGGGCAACACGGTTGTCGTGGTTGAGCATGACGAAGAGACTATCCGCGAAGCAGAGCACATCATCGATCTTGGTCCCGGCGGCGGAGTCAACGGCGGGCGGCTGGTCGATGCAGGGATGCTGGACAAAGTGATGAGGAACCGCCGATCCATAACGGGCCGATTTCTCACGAAACCGCTGCGCCATCCGATCGAGAGGGCGCAGAGGGAGACGTGCACGGAAGGTCAGACCAGAGAAGCTTTAGAGATCGCGGGAGCGGCTTTGCACAACTTGAAGAACCTCGATGTCCGCATACCACTCGGCAAGCTGATATGCGTGACCGGGGTAAGTGGTAGCGGGAAAAGCACTTTGGTTCACGACGTGCTCTACGAGAATCTGATGCATCTCATCAGGCAGAGGCGGTTAAAGCGATCACGCAGCGTGCGAGGCGGACAGAAACGGGGGAACGGAAGCTCCGGTTTGTACGGTTGTATGGAAATGCGGGGCTGGGAATCCGTGAGCCGGATTTTGGAGGTCGATCAGGCTCCTATCGGAAAAACTCCTCGATCGTGTCCGGCGACCTATGTCGGATTCTGGCAGGATGTCAGGCGCCTCTACGCAGAGACGACAGAGTCTAGGATTCGAGGTTTTTCTCCGAGCCGCTTCTCCTTTAACGTGTCAGGTGGACGATGCGAAGCCTCCGCGGGGCAGGGGATGAAGAAAATCGAGATGAGCTTTCTCCCCAACGTCTCCGTTGTGTGCGAGGCCTGTGAGGGAAAGCGCTTCAATCAGGAAACCTTGGGTGTTCGCTTCAAGGACAAGAGCATCGCAGACGTTCTCGATATGAGCATCGACGAGGCCGTAGAGTTCTTCTCCTTTCATCCCAAGCTTCATCATGCACTCAGCCTTCTGCAGAGCGTCGGGCTTGGCTATCTCACTCTCGGCCAGCAGAGCCCCACCCTAAGTGGCGGTGAGGCGCAGCGCATCAAGCTGGTTGCAGAGCTAGCCAAGACGGGCAACTCGACCAACTCCTCACCCCACACCCTCTACGTTTTGGACGAGCCGACTATAGGCCTTCACATGGCTGACGTCGAAAAGCTGATCCGGGTTCTTCACCGTTTGGTCGACAGCGGACACACTGTCGTGATTATCGAGCACAACCTGGATATCATCGCCGAAGCGGATTATATCCTGGACCTAGGGCCCGAAGGGGGAGAGGGTGGAGGCTCCGTAGTGGCAGAGGGCACTCCTGCGGCTGTTGCCAGCGATGGAAAGCATTCCTACAC
>CAZLRN010000615.1:0-2123 GCA_964561715.1 uncultured Spirochaetales bacterium | reverse complement strand
TCTCCTCCGTCCCTCCATAACTCCCCCAGTCTCATATGTCCTGAACGAGTACAGTTCGTTGACTAATGGCGGCAAATGTGCATCATGAACCCATGCGCTTCAGATTTCTATTCATCCTCTCTGCCCTGATTTGTGTGATCTCCTGCGGTCGAGGTCGAATCGGCTATGGCGTTCTGTACTGGGAGAACGACGAAACGGAGTACAAAACCGCTGATATCATTTCCCTCATGAAAGAATCCAAAATTCGGAAAGTTTACCTGATATACGACAAGGACGGCAAAACCAAGAAGGAAATCCCGATTTGGAGCGTTAGGTATTTCTCGGATCGGGCTGGCGCCGAAGATTTCATGCACAGCTATAGCAGGTGGAAAAACTTTTTTGGCTATTCAGAGAGACGAGGGCTGCCTGTTCGGGAGGAGCCAAAGCAGGAGAGTCGGACGATTTACAAGTTGAGAGAAAATCAAGTCGTTAAGATCATTGGACGGGAAGATGAAATCGCCAAGGAGGGGGTCTACGAGAACTACTGGTATCAGATCCTGACTGATGACGGCTTTCTCGGATACTGTTTTGGCGAGTATCTGATTGTCTACGAAACGGATCAGGATGCTGAAGAGGCGGCAACAAAGCTTCAGGCCGAGGATGCCCTTCTGGACTATGTCATGGCTCAGGAGTGGCGACCGCAGTACTTCGAAGATATGATCGAAGAGGAGCAGTACGATCTTACCAAGTTTCAAACGGATGTGGGATTTTTCCCTCATCCTCTTCTACAGAAGGTGCAAATGGTCACGGATAAAAAGACCTATGAATTCGACTACTCATCGATCAAGAAGTATGGACGCTCTTCGTACATATTTGAGGGCTCCGATCTACGCCTGGAGGTCATAAACAAGACAAAACTGAACGTAAGCTACAAGGTAAACGATAAAACGGTTAGTACCGTCTATCTTCTGCTGGAAGAGGATATCGAGGAAATCGTCGAGCGGGAGGTGGAGCGGCGAAGAGAGCTTTTCCTTCCTTTTTTAGGCACCAGGCTTAGCAGCAGCGGGTACGGCACGATCTCAATCGACGACGACCAGAACTTCAGCTGGCAGGATTATGACAAGCTCTCGATCCTTTTCGAGAACCCGGATATCAGAGGCAAGGGAAAGGTGTTGCTGTGCTATTATCTGGGCAAAGCGTTGATCGACAAATACGACGGAGTAATGACCTTCCACTTCGAAGGAGGCGACGGCGGGGAGTCGATCAGTTTTCTCTACAAGTTCGATGCTGGTGGAGTGAAATTCATTGTCCTGAGAGCTGATGATTTTGATAACCTGGTCGTGAGGAAAACCAGCGTTTCGCCTCTGATTCTCTTTTTTCAAATGAGCTAACTCACAATTAACGATGCCTCAAGTTACACTTTCGGGAATATATCATTCGTACGGACCTCAACAGATCCTCGAAGACATCAGCTTTTCCATTTCCGAAGGGGATAGGATTGCGCTTACAGGGGCAAACGGTTCTGGAAAAACGACACTGCTTCGCATCATTGCCGGCCAGATCAAGCCCGATCGGGGCCATGTTATTCCAGGAAAGGATACCACAGTCGCCTACCTGCCACAGTCGGGTGTCGTCTTCAAGGGAAATACTCTGCTCGCTGAGGTCGAGAGTGTGTATGCCGACCTCTTCGGGCTCCAGGAAGAGATGAGATCCGTGGAAGAGGACCTGGGACGGCTCGTCGAGGGTGATCCACAAACCGAGGAGCTTGTTCACAGACACTACCGGCTGCAGGAAAGACTCCAGCGAAGTGGATTTTACTCGCGAGAGGAGAACATCGATCGAGTCCTTACGGGACTCGGATTCGAGCGGGCGGCCTTCACCCAACCCGTTGAGACGTTCTCCAGCGGGTGGCAAATGCGAATCGCCCTCGCCAAGGTGCTACTGAGCGGATCCGATATTCTCCTTCTCGATGAGCCCACAAATTATCTCGATCTTGAAGCGCGCACTTGGCTGGAAGACTATCTTGGAGCCTTTGGCGGCGGGATCATTGTTGTGTCCCATGATCGATTCTTTCTCGATGTCACCGTGGAGTGGATCATGGAGATCTACCTCAGAAAGATCAACCGATTCAGGGGGACATACAG
>CAZLRN010000614.1:0-2150 GCA_964561715.1 uncultured Spirochaetales bacterium | reverse complement strand
TCGACCATGGGGACCATGACTCCGATAGCGCCGCAGTCCAGAGCCTTCGAAACGCAGCCCTTGCTCAGCTCCGCAACACGGACAAAGCTGCCCAGGCCGATAGCCCGGGCGACTTTGAATATGTCGGCAATAGTCTCGAAGGAGTACGACCCGTGCTCCATGTCTGTCATGACAAAGTCCAGACCCGCATTTTGGGCAATTCTCGCAATTGCGGGGTCTTTGACCATCCGCAGCATGGTCCCAACTTTTCTCTTTCCGTTGCGTAGATCAGTGATCATCCTTTCATTCACTCCATTGCATGCAAGGTGGTTAGTCTTTGCGGGGATTAAAGGCTGACTCCTTGGCCAGCTTCTCGAACAACTCTTTTTCCGTGGGATTGAGTTTCTCCGGGACAACGATTCTGATAATCGCCAAGAGGTCGCCTCGCCCTTTATCCTTTTTGCCCAGTCCCTTCCCCCTGATGCGGATTTTTTGCTCGCTTCGAATCCCCGCCGGAACCTTGATGTTGGCCAGTCCCTCCATAGTGGGAACGCGAATCGAAGCGCCCAGCGCTGCCTCCCAAGGAGTAATAGGAACGACGACTTCCAGGTTTTCACCATTGGGAGTGAAAACAGGATGAGGCGCAATGTGGATTTTGAGATAGAGATCTCCTCCCGGAGCCCCGCCTTTTCCCGGTGCGCCCTGGCCTCTGAGACGAAGCTTCTTTCCCTCCGCTAGACCCGGTGGGATGGTAACCCCCAACGTACGGGTACTGCGCTGGGTTTGGCCGTAGGAAGAGGACTCGGTGATCTGAAGTCTGATGTCCCTTTTGGCGCCGTGATAGGCATCCTCCAGCGGTATTGTTACCTCTACCTCCTGGTCCTGTCCGCGGGAAGTTCCGGACCGCTGCGACTGAGCCGCACTGTACCTGCTCTTTCCTCTTTTCGAATCTCTGCCAAATCCTCCGAACACACCGTCGAAAGCAGAATCCCCTCCGAAGATGGAATCATTTCCGAAGAGCATATCGAAAAAATCGCTGAATCCAGAACCTTCGAACCCAGAATAACCTCTGGTTTTAAAGCCAAAACCCCCGCCGGGGCTGCCGCCGAAGGGGCTGGATTGAAAGTTCCATTCCCATCCGGGTGGGGGCTTGAAGTCCTGCCCCATCTTCCAGTTTTCGCCCAGCGCATCGTATCGTTTTCGTTTTTCGGGATCCTTGAGAACCTCGTAGGCCTCACCGACTTTCTTAAACTCTTCCTCGGCCTCTTTAGTCTTGTTGATGTCGGGGTGGTACTTTCTGGCCAGCTTGCGGTAAGCCTTCTGTATCTGGTCCTGCGTCGCGTTTCGTTGCACGCCGAGTATTTCGTAGTAGTCCTGAAACTTTACCGCCACGGATGTTCCTCCGGAACCGACCCGGAAGATCGCCCTTGCCCACCATCATGCCGGTAAACCCGACATGATGGCAAACCCGGCTATGCCTTTGTCTTCCGGGTGGAGTCCGTTCATGGTATAGCCTTTTTGAATGACTTCGACAACGGTGCGCTGCCTAAGCTTCGGTGTAATCCGCGTCGATCACATCATCATCATTTTGTCCCGAGGAACCATGCCTCGAGGGTCCGCCGCCCGCGCCTACTCCGGCGCCGGCATGGGGCTCCTGTTGGGCCGCTCGCGCTCTGTCGGCTGCCGCCTGCTGGATGTTGTATGCGGCTTGCTGCAGGTCGTTCTTGAGCTGGCGGATTTTCTCGATCGGAGCTTCGTCCTTGATAGCCTTGCGGATTTCGGAGATGAGCTGTTCGCAGTGAGCCTTCTCGTTCACGGGCACTCCGTCACCCATCTCGCCGATAGCCCTTTCCACCTGATAAGCCAGGGCGTCAGCCTGGTTTCGCTCCTCGATCAGCTCTTTCCGCTGTTTATCCTCCGAAGCATGGCTCTCGGCTTCTCTTACCATGCGCTCGATATCGGCCTTTTCCAGGTTTGTCGAGCCGCTTATGGTGATCTTCTGTTCCTGGCCTGTGTCCTTGTCTTTTGCGGACACATTGAGGATCCCGTTGGCGTCAATATCAAAGGTAACTTCGATTTGCGGAACTCCGCGAGGCGCCGTCCTGATTCCAGAGAGGTTGAATCTCCCGAGCACGCGGTTGTCGCGAGCCATCGATCGTTCCCCCTGAAGG
>CAZLRN010000613.1:0-2154 GCA_964561715.1 uncultured Spirochaetales bacterium | reverse complement strand
GGCTAATTATGACGAGATGCATGGGGGTCGGCATGTGCTCCAGGAGAAAACGTACCAGATCGTGAATCTCAGATTTGGTAATGACGTGATAATCCTCCAGGACGAAAACGAAAGGGGTGTCCCTTTCGGCTATGAAGTTAATAACGGGAATGAATATCGAATCAATGCCGGAAACCGACAAATCTTCAAAAGTCTCATAAGCAATGCCACCCAGATTGGCGTCGATCCGACTCAGGGCAGCCGCGAAGTAAGCGAGAAAGCGACTCGGATTGTTGTCGCCCTCGTCAAGAGACAACCAGGCAAACGGCTTGTTGAGCCCTGTCAACCACTGGCATACCAACGTAGACTTACCAAATCCGGCAGGAACGGAAACTAGAGTGACATTTTGCTGCATTGGCGTATTCACGTGTTCGAAGAGGCGGGGACGTTGTACAAGTCTCGACGTCGTGGGTGGTACGCAAAGCTTGGTATTCAGGATTGTAGTTTGCACCTCGCCTTCCAGAGAAGAGCGCTACAGGGGCTTAACTGCTTCGATCGCCGCGAAGAAATTTATTTTAACATGGATGAGGCTGGTTCGCAACGATTAGTACGATAGAGGCAATGGAGTGGTGCTCCTTCAGCCTACATTAATCAGGGCCAAAAAAGCCCAGACCGCAAACAGCAGATCAATCGGGCTAAACATGAGGAGAACGGGTTTGAAGAGCCGCTATGCGGAGATGTAATTAGAGGATTTCTACCTGTCGATTGACTCGGCGTTTGCCCTCTTCAGGCTGTTCGGGAAGGTTCCGTAAGGGCTACCGACGGAAGAGCCTTTTGATGAGCACCTTAAAAACATCAAAGAGAGCGGCGAAGAGGCTCTTGCCGTGTCTTTGGCTGTAATCCCGGGCAGCCTCCCGCATGGGGTAATGCTGTCCGAACTTTTTTTTGAGCTCGTCCCAGTAGCGCACGACCCATACGTAGAGATCCGATTCTGTTCTGCCCAAAAAGCGAGGCAGAATATTTTCCTCGCGTATGATCGCCACGAGCGGAGCGTAGATGTTGTCGTACCAGGATAGCATGCCTTCCTCGAAGGAGACCTCCTCGTGCCGATTGATCTCGAGATAGTATTTGTGAACGTTGATGTGTTCGAGGATATCGTCGTATCGGCCGATCTCTGAGAAGTCGATCCGACTATCGGGGCGAAGCTCGTCGAGTCGCGTCTTCTCCAAGAACTTCTTTTTCTCGAAATCGATTACCTGTCTCTTTATCTCTTCCTTAGTCGCTCCCGGCTGAAGAGTGATATCCGAGCCTAACTGAGTCACCTCTGCATCGACGAACTCCACGCCCTGCTGTACGGCAACCGAGACTCTGTGATTTCCGTCTCTGACGAAATAGATGCCACCTAGCTCATAGAGTCGGACCGGAGGCAAAATCTTGTCTTCGTAGTGAGCAACCCGTATGCTCACCCATCGATCGCGAAGATGCTTGTGTTTGGGGAGAAAACGCCTGTTGAAATCCCGGTATCGGCCCTCACTACCTGCAATGGACGCCACGGGCACGGTTCGCATCCCCCTGTAGCTCTCGGATTGGGGTTTGACAACAGACCTCACCTCTTGAAGAGGAAGAAGGTCATTGTTCTCGTTTGTCAGCGCTGCGATAATTTTGCTGACCATCTCTCTCGTCCGGGCCTTTACGAAATCGTCTTTTGCTCGTTCTACAAAAAAAGGGTTTGGCAAAAAATCAGCCTCCCTGAAACAATCAGAAGAATATAATCATATCGAGTTATAAGGTCTATCGGATATCATTTAAAAATTTGTTAGGGGCTTTTCCTCTCCTGCTCGAGAACGTGCTAACACAAGCTTAATAAAATACAAATATATGCCTAACCACCAGGCGGGGTAATGCAATGGTCAGGGACAAGGGCCGGCAATCGCGCTTCGGAGAGAACCTGTCGAGACGCCTCATCAACAGGTTTGATTCGTTCCAGGCAGTCGGTCTATAGTAATAACCGCGATGGAAAACGACCACACGGAAATGGGTGAACAAAATCAACGCCACATCCTCGTGGCCGAAGACGACGACAGCATCCTCGAGCTCATACGTATCAATCTAGAGAACAGCGGGTACAGGGCTGTCACTAATACACATCTCCGAGCCCACGAGACGCTCATGAAT
>CAZLRN010000612.1:0-2188 GCA_964561715.1 uncultured Spirochaetales bacterium | reverse complement strand
GTTTCGGCCGTGGGGTATAGATACCGCTTCCGCTGGTCTTGCCCTTCACCACAACTCGATCCAGCATCCGGCACGGAATCTGTTTCTCCACGTATCGATAGACTGATTCGGAGACAATGATCTTCTCCTTGTAAACCTTAGTCAGTCCTTCGAGACGGGAGGCGAGATTCACCATGTCTCCTATCACCGTGTAGTCCATCTTTTTCTCAGATCCGATATTGCCTACAGTCACAACCCCGTAATTGATTCCAACGCCGATCCGAAAGGGAGGTCTGTTCTTGTTGGTCTGGTAGAGATTGAACTCCTTCAGAGCATCAAGCATTTCAAACGCCGAGAGAACGGCCTGATAGGCTTCGTCACGGTGTCGTACCGGTGCGCCGTAAAAAGCCATAATCGCATCACCCATGTACTTGTCGACGATTCCCCGGTGCTTCATGATAACATCGACCATCAATCCGAAGTAGGTGTTCAACGACTCGACCACTTCGTTAGGCAGCATATTCTCTGAAAGAGAAGTGAAGCTTCTCACATCCGAAAAGAGCACCGCCAGTATGCGATCCTCGCCGAGCAGCATTGATTCAGGGCTTCTGAAATACTGATCGATCACATCCTTGGGCACATATCTTTGGAAGATGTTCCTTATCTTCTGCTCTTTGGTCTGGGAAATGACGGCTTGGAGGGCGAATCCCTTGATCTGACCGTAGGCCTTGTCGAGCTCTCCTGTCATCAGGTTGAAGGTGTGACCCAGCTCTCCCGTCTCGTCCCGATAGAGCACCTCTACTCTCTTCGAGAGATCGTTTGTGGCAATAATATCTCTCATTGCCGCTACCACATTCCGAAGCGGCTTGGTGAGAAAGTAGGAGAAAACCAGGAGCAGCAGAACGGAAAATATCGAGGCTGCAGCCAGAATTGCGGCGGTCTGCCAAAACATCTGGGTAACCGATCGATAGAAGGTTTTCTGCTCCTCGGTTACCATCAGGGTCCATTGGAAAGGTTCGAACCGGGCCAACTGTGCGACTCGAGGAACACCGCCCAGGGAGAGCTGCTGCCAACCGGTTTCTTTTTCGGAAACGATGCTCCTCAATTCCTCGAGCTCCTTCGCTTCGATTGTTATGGCCTTGGTCTGGAGCCGGAGAGCCGCTGTGTCATCAAAGGCGAGAATCATCTCTGTTTCGCTTCGAACAATGCTCTGGGCAAATGAACCGATGGAGGCTTTGGAAATCTCGATATACTCCTCGTTGTCGATGAGATTGTTGGTCAAAAGCAGTGTATACTGGCTGTTAGCGTAGTTTGTGAGCTCTTCGACTTTGAAGCGGAGAAACTCTGTCGCTATCGTGGTCAATCCATTTCTGGCCGCCAGAGTGCCGATAATCCCTGTGAGAAGAAGGGGTGTTACAATCAGGGGAAGAACAACAAGAACTATTTTCCCGCGGATGCTCATGAAATCTCCCTCTTATGAAATTATGGAACAAAACTTTCTCCTTTGCCAAGCTTTTGTTGGACAAAAGCCAAACAGGCAAGGTCGGACGGCTCTCAAGTGGCCTCCAAAAACCTTGCAATGGGCGAAGCCGTACCTTAAACTTCTCTTTAGAGTCGGAAATTTATCAATCGGAAATCCCGTTACAGCGGGGTGTTGCTGATATAATCATCCCAGCTCATATCCTACCTTCCGGGAGCGCACAAGGTGGGCGGCTTATTCCAGAGAGCGTTGGAGCTCAGACAGCAGAGATCACATCTACGCCTCGTCAGGCCGGAAGAGCTGCATGGAGAAGAGGCCGAAGAAAGAAGCGTCTCATCTACAGAGGAGATCTCATCGGAGGAGCGAGAGCAGATTCTCGCTCATATCGATAAATTCGTCGAGAAGAACAGGCTCGAAATCAAATCAGACACCTTCAGAATCACTCCCAAGCAGAGCGGGCTGTTCATGCCCGTCCTTATCAACATCTCCGCCGTTCTGCTCTTTGTCGCCGGATACTTTCTCGCCACCTATTTCTTCGACCAGCGGCAGGAATTCATCGTCAGCGAGGCAAAGACCCTACTGACAGCCGAGGGCAAGCTGATCGAAGCTCTCAAGAGGCAGTCTCAGGAAGAGATCGATCAGAAAGACCGTCAGATCCGGGAGATTCAGGATAGGCTCTCTCAAGTCAACGGCGAAAGAGAGCAGCTGCGAATCGAAAGCGAAGAGGCA
>CAZLRN010000611.1:0-2195 GCA_964561715.1 uncultured Spirochaetales bacterium | reverse complement strand
AGAGAACGCAACGAAGCATTTCTGTCGGTAATGGGGGTAATAGGCAACAAACTGATTCTGGACGCTTATAGAACGGCAGGCGATCAAATCGGCGTTTTCTAAAGCCCTCTCCATCCTAAAGGAATCCAGAACGGATCTGACAAAAGGGGATCCACCCCGGCGATAGGCATGCATAACGGAGAGATCGGATCGGTGAATGCCTATGATATATGGAACCCGAAACCGCGCAGCAACCCTTCCTGCCCAGAAAAAGCTGTCGTTCATGTGAGCAATAACCAGATTCGGTTTGAATCCTTTCCTCTCTAGCAGTTCGAAAATGCGGGGGAAGAGATAGGTGTTGATCAAAGGGAATCGAACCAGCGGGAGATTTGCCGTTTTGATTCCATCCAGCTCAACAACTTCCCGTAACTTTCTCATTCTCTTTCGTATCGTATTCACCTTGATGAGCTTCAACGTGTTCAATACGGGTCGAATAAAAAACACTTCTACATCTTTGCCGGTCCAATACCGCGACAAGAAATAGAGAGCTCTCGATTTATTGATGTATTCCAGATCGAGCTCAATTTTCTCAGGAGTCAGATCGGTCAGATCTAGATGCTGCAACATGTAATCCCTTGGCCACAGAGAGGATACCATCAGTATCTTCATTGCAGTCTTAAAACCGATCGCACTACTTCGAATGCTTCGGCATACTTCACACCGAATTGAACACCCCGGGTCACAGCCATCGATCGAATATAATCATCTGAGGCGTAAAGCCGATCAGCCTGTGATTCATAGCACTTCAGCGCCTCTATCTTCTTGACCAGGTGATGCTCGCTTATTTCGACGAATCCCGATGAGATGAACGTGAGGTTGTTCCACGGCAGCTCATATCCGAGCATCGAGCATCTCTTGAATGCTCGAAAACCTTCATGGGCAATAACGCCATGATCCTGATGCGTATCGTTATTAGTGGGGAGGAACACAAGATCCGGTTTGATGTCGTTATTGAGTCGCACCATGTCTTCCAGAATCTCTTGCCTCAACTGCGGAAAATGTCTAACCCGATAATCAAAGGCGATCCTGTATTCTTCTTTGATACCCAGGGCAGACGTGGCGGCTTTCATCTCATCGAGGAGCAGTCCTTTCGGAGAGCCCGGAGGCAGTGACTCGTCACAGTATGAGAATGCGACGTAGTAACACTCTTTGCCCTCCTCTAGAAACCTGGCGATTGTCCCTCCGCAGGCAAACTCTCCATCATCAGTATGAGGGGCCAGAATGAGAATACGCTCTAAACTAATCATCAATCAGCTCCTCCTCTGTGATGGGAATCAAACCTAACTCCTCGAGCTTATATTCATTCCGACAGTGCTCGCATGTGGTATTCCCGCCAGGATCGAAATCCCGTAGGGTGTTTCCGCATTGACACACCCAACCGATTCTGCTTGCCGGGACGCCGGCAATAACGGCATATGCTGGAACATCTTCGGTTACAACGGCTCCGGCCGCCACCATGGCGTACTGTCCTATGGTATTTCCACAGAGGATCGTGCAGTTAGCTCCAAGGCTCGCTCCACGTTTAACCAGGGTTGTTCTGAATTCGTCCTTTCGCTCAATAAAGGATCGAGGGTTGATCACATTCGTAAACACCATCGAGGGTCCGCAGAAAACCCCGTCTTCCAGCTCAACACCGGTGTAAACCGAAACATTGTTTTGGATCTTGCATCGATTGCCAATTTTCACCTTCGGTCCAACCATTACGTTCTGGCCGAGGACACATCGTTCGCCAATGATCGTGTCGCTTAAGATGTGGGAGAAATGCCATATCTTTGTCCCGTTGCCGATCCGGACTCTATCATCGACCCGGGCACTTTCATGAACGAAATACTCGGTCATAGAAGGCGCTCCGCGGGCTCCGTCTCCAGGTGCATCTGGGCTTGATTCAAAACTTTAAGTACATTCAATCCCTCGATGCCATCCGTGAGAGGTTGTCTGTTCTCCTTGATACAATCAAGAAAGTGTCTGCATTCATTCTCAAGAGGCTCGGATTTTACGAGCGGAACCGCATCTGCTTCAGCCTTTCTAGGAACCGGTATTCCCTTATCCCACGTAATAGTATGCGAGTAGAGGAGAAGCTTGTTCTCCCAATCTTCGGTGTCGCTGAATACCGCCATCTTTTTTGCACCTACTACCACAAGCCTCTGCTCCTTATA
>CAZLRN010000610.1:0-2195 GCA_964561715.1 uncultured Spirochaetales bacterium | reverse complement strand
TTTTTTGGCGGTCTGTCGGAACAGCCTGTATTGCAATTTCCCCCTATTTCTTATATAGAGAGGGAAAATCCCATGAGCCGGTTAGATCACATTACCTCGTTTCTCGTCATGGATGTAATGAAGAAGGCTGAGGCCTTCGACGATGTCATTCATTTCGAGGTCGGCGAGCCCGATATTGCGCCCTCGCCACGCGTAATCGAAGCCCTGCACCGAGAGGTTGATACCGGCCATTTCCGCTACACAAACAGCCTCGGGATTTCGCCCCTGCGGGAGCGGATCACGGAGTACTATGACCGAATGTACGGCGTCGACGTCGATCCCGACCGTATAGCGGTAACATCGGGGACTTCGGGAGCCTTTACGGTTGCCTACTCTCTGCTTCTCGATGCGGGAGACCGCATTCTCCTAACCGATCCCTCCTACCCCTGCTACAAAAACATTGCCCTCTTTCTGGATCTGCAACCGGTCTTTGTTCCCATAGACAAAACCACCCATTATCAGCTCACTCCCGAAGCCCTGTTGAAATGGAGCAACATCAAAGCGGTGCATATACCCTCTCCGTCCAATCCCCTGGGCAACATGTATGATCCAGACAATTTGAAGGCTCTTATCGAGCTCAGCGAAAAACGGGGCATCAGTTTTATCTCCGATGAGATCTATCACGGGCTGGTTTACGAAGGAAAGGAACATACAGCTCTGGAATATGGGAATGAGGCTTTTGTGATCAACGGCTTTTCCAAATGGTTTTCCATGGCCGGCTTGAGGGTCGGCTGGATGCTTATGCCCAAAAGGTATGTCCGAACAGCTGAGAAGGTGCTGCAGAACACCTCGATCAGCGTCTCCTCTCTGAGCCAACAGGCAGCGCTCGCTGCCTTTGATTGGGACTATCTCGAAGAGGTCAAAGACATCTACAGGCAGAGAAGGGAGTATCTGTACGATGAGCTCTCGGGGCTGTTTGAAATCGACGCCAAACCCCAGGGCGCCTTTTATATATGGGCTAACATCTCCCGA
Organism: uncultured Spirochaetales bacterium; assembly: GCA_964561715.1. Classification (GTDB taxonomy): domain Bacteria; phylum Spirochaetota; class Spirochaetia; order SZUA-6; family CAZLRN01; genus CAZLRN01. The sequence goes on along the minus strand of CAZLRN010000610.1, from coordinate 1,184 downwards.
TACTCAGACGATTGTCTTCGGTTTGCCCAAACCCTTCTCGATGAGATTCACATAGCCGTTACTCCCGGAGTCGATTTTGGGAGCAATGGAACAAACCGATACATCCGTTTCTCCTACACTCGAGAGATGGAACACCTCAAAGAAGGAATCGAGAGGCTCAAGACCTACCTGAAAGGAAGATAAAATGTATCTACTGGGCTACGATGTGGGAAGCTCCTCGGTGAAGGCTTCTCTCATCGATATCGAAACGGGGAAGACCGCGGCTTCGGCCACGTGCCCCGACGAAGAGATGGAGATCATCGCCAAACATCCGGGCTGGGCGGAGCAACACCCCGACACCTGGTGGCAGAACCTCAAAGAGGCAACTGCAGCGATAGGCAGAGATGCGGATTTGAAGCAGGTTCGGGCCGTGGGAATCTCTTACCAAATGCACGGCCTAGTGGTAGTGGACAAGGGCGGTCAGGTCTTGCGGCCTTCGATCATTTGGTGCGACAGCCGAGCCGTAGATATCGGGGATCGCGCGCTGCGGGAGATAGGGGAGAAGCGGTGTCTCGAAAACCTTCTCAATTCTCCCGGAAACTTCACAGCATCCAAACTCAAATGGGTCAAGGATAACGAACCCGAGCTTTATGAAAAGATCGACAAGATCATGCTGCCGGGCGACTACATTGCCTATAAGATGACCGGGGAGATAAGAACGACGCCTTCGGGTCTCTCCGAAGGAATCATGTGGAACTTCCAGAGCGGAGATGTGGCAAATCTGGTTTTGGATCACTACGGTATCTCCAAAGATCTGCTTGCGCCGGTCGCTCCGACCTTCTCCGAGCAGGGGCGCCTGGCTGCGGAGGCAGCCGACGAGTTGGGCCTCAAGGCTGGCACCGTCGTATCCTACCGGGGGGGCGATCAGCCAAACAACGCCCTGTCCCTGAACGTGCTCGAACCCGGGGAGGTGGCAGCCACCGCCGGCACATCAGGCGTCGTATACGGGGTGGGAGACCGTCCGAGCTACGATCCCCTCTCGCGATTCAACACCTTTGTTCACGTCAACTACAGCGGGGAAACGCCGCGCTACGGAAACCTGCTCTGTCTGAATGGAACGGGTATCCTCTACAGCTGGCTGAGGCATAACACGATGTCAGTCAAAGAGCAGTCGCTCTCGTACTGGGATATGGATGATCTTGCAG
>CAZLRN010000609.1:0-2199 GCA_964561715.1 uncultured Spirochaetales bacterium | reverse complement strand
GCTCAAGAGTGGGAAGAAGTCTTCAATGAAGTCTGGCGGCGCTATCGGGACTTCTTTTATGTGAAAAATATGAATGGCTATGACTGGAAAGCGATAGGTGATCAGTATAGAACCTGGCTAAAATATGTGGCCCATCGTTCTGACCTTAACTATGTCCTTGGCGAGATGGTTTCTGAATTAAATGCGGGGCACTGCTATATTGTTGGAGGTGACTTTGAGATTCCTGAACGGCCCAAAGTGGGGTTGCCTGGAGCACGATTCGAGTTAGATGAAGAAGCAGGACGCTACCGCATCTCAAAAATCTTTAAAGGTGATAATGAAGAGGAGAAATACCATGCCCCCCTTACGGAGGTCGGAGTAGATGCTAAGATTGGGGATTACGTCTTAGCCATTGATGGTGAAGAACTCAAAGGCAGCGATAATCCCTACCGATTATTACAGCACAAAACAGATCCGGTGACCCTCACACTCAATTCAAAACCCGCTTTGAAGGATGCGCGCAAAGTGACCTACAAACCGATCACCGGTGAGGCCAATCTCCTTTATCTGGAGTGGGTCAATGCGAATCGCGAAAAAGTTGCCGATATGACCGATGACCGTGCCGGCTACTTGCATGTGCCTGATATGGGTTCGGATGGTATTTATGAGTTTATAAAATGGTTTTATCCCCAAATCCGTAAGGAGGGTCTCATTGTTGACGTCCGGTCCAATGGCGGAGGCAATGTGTCTCAATGGATTATCGAGCGGCTGGACACCAAGTTGCTGGGGACAGGCTTCGATCGTACCAGCAACATGACCTACACATATCCTGATACTGTGTTCCATGGGCACAAGGTATGTTTGATTAACGAAACCTCAGCTTCAGACGGCGATATTTTCCCCTACTATTTTCGCAAATCCGGGCTTGGACCGTTAATCGGCAAACGTACTTGGGGTGGTGTCGTTGGAATCACAGACCATGGCCCCTTACTCGACGGCGGACAGGTTTACGTACCGGAATTTAGCACCAATGACAAAAATGGCAATTGGATCATTGAGGGCCATGGCGTTGATCCGGACATTGAAGTAGAAAATGATCCAGAGTCAGTGCTCGAAGGCCGCGATCCTCAGCTTGAGCGCGGCGTACAAGAAGTACTAAAAATGATGGCTGAACAACCCATGAAACTACCATCTCGACCGGCGGATCCGGTTAAAACAAGATAGGTAAAACTTGCGCATTGTCGGTTCGGAGCATTTGGAAGATAGAGAATAGTAGAACTTATTCTGGCCAAAATCAGGATGAGCTGCCCTCGCTTTTGTTCGGCAGGTCATCTTCACGCCAGCCAGAAAATCAAAGGAATGACCATGACAAAACATATTGGAATTGTAGCCTGTAGTGCCGAAGGTGCTGCTCTATGCTACCGGACCTTGTGCTCAGAAGCAACTATCCAAATGGGCGAGTATATGCATCCGGAGGTATCTATGCATACTTACCCGCTTGTCGATTATATGGTTCATATTGAATCCGGCAATTGGCGAGAAGTTGCTCGATTGATGTTATCATCAGCAGAAAAGCTGGCTATCATTGGTGCAGATTTCGCTATTTGTCCAGATAATACCATTCATCAAGCCTTTGACATTGTTTCGTCTGAATCTCCCATTCCTTGGTTGCACATTGCTGATGGTATAGTTGAAGAAGCGAAAAACCGCGGATTTAAAAAACTTGGAATAACGGGTACAAAGTATTTAATGACAGGGCCAGTCTATCCGCAATTTCTGGCGAAGTATGGGATGACAGCACAAATACCGGACGTTGAGGATCGCGAAAGAATCAATAGGATCATATTCAAGGAACTCGTCAACGGAGTTCTTCTTGAAGAGTCAAGGCTATACTTCAATGAAGTGATTCAGAAGCTCAAAGATCAAGGATGTGATGCAGTTGTTCTCGGGTGTACAGAAATTCCACTGATCGTAGATCCAGATGACTGCCCATTGCCAACACTTGATTCAACGCGTTTGCTTGCTAGGCATGCATTAAACGAAGCGATCAAGGGAGGCTAACAAGCGGATGAAAGCAGAGCTTTTAACACTGCGATCATCCCTCGCTCCACATTAAGAAGCCCCTCATTGTTGGGATTCGACCTGTCGAAAAACTCCAAATTTGGGATTTTGAGGTTCGCAAGCAACTGATCTTATTCGATGCGAAAGAGCTAAATCAGC
>CAZLRN010000608.1:0-2201 GCA_964561715.1 uncultured Spirochaetales bacterium | reverse complement strand
GTTTGTCGTAGCTCTTATTGAAGCTATAGGGAGATTTCGGGCTGAGTTTATAGACGTCCGGAAGGTTGAGGATCTCCCGGGTTTCGGCAACGTAGCCGGCTATGGACTTCCTGTTGATCTCTACCGTGAAGATGGAGTAGATGATCTTCTGGTCCGGAGGAAGCTCCTTTTGCTTGGAGTCGTTCTGCGTGTAGCTGAAAACGAGGGTGTTTCCCCTCTTGAGATAGATGGTGCCTGCATCGGCGTTTGCGATTTTCCTGGCCTCGTAGAGAATCTTCTCCAACAGGATATCCAAATCCTGGGTGGTCTGGAGCTCCGAATCCAGCGTTATGATCTCTCTGAGCCTCTCGGCCTCCCGATTCATACTAATATTTTCGCTTAAAATGGGTCGAAGTGCCACCCCAAATTTCTATCTACCACCTGATCAAATTGCCGCCGTAGGTTAGGCCCCCTCCAAAGCCAACAGTGGCAATGAGGTCACCGGAGTGCAATTTGCCCGATTCGACCATGTCATGTAGCGCGAGAGGTATTGAAGCAGCAGAAGTATTGGCAACATTCTGTATATTGGTAAAAAACTTATCCACAGAGACTCCCAATCGCCTTGCAGCGGCCTGTATGATGCGGATATTCGCCTGATGGGGCACGATGAACTTCAGATCATCCAATACGAGACCATTTTGCTTGAGCAGATCTGTCACAATCTCGTTAATAACTTTTACGGCGAATTTGTAAACAGGGCGACCCTCCATCGTCAGAAACTGCCCGTTCTTGCCGATCTCTGGATGTTTTTGCGTACGGCTGCCCCCCGGCACGGTCAAAACAGGCGCCTTTGATCCGTCGGATCGGAGGATGGAATCGATGATTTCTGCCTCGCCTTCTTCAGCTCTCGAAACCAAAACAGCCCCCGCTCCGTCACCAAAGAGAACGCATGTGCTTCTATCCTTGTAATCGAGGATACGCGAGATTACTTCTGTGCCAATCACGAGCACCGTCTGGGCCGAACCGCTCATGATGTAGCTTCTGGCTGTTTCGAGGGCATACACAAACCCGGCACACGCGGCAGAAAGATCAAAAGCGGCTGCATGGGTAGCGCCAACCTTATCCTGAATAATGCAGGCAGTCGAAGGAAATCCCCTGTAATCTGGAGTGGCGGTGGCAACCAGAACGAGGTCTATGGAGGTGGGCGACAATCCCGCTTTCTCGATAGACCTCTTCGCCGCTTCGATACCCAGATCAGAGGCAGCCTGCTCCTCACTGGCGACATACCTATACTTAACGCCCGTATTGGTGGTGATCCATTCATCAGAGGTGTCGAGAAACTTCGTGAACTCTTCATTGCCCATCCGTTTCTCAGGGAGGTAGGCACCAACTGAATGTATACGAGCTCTCAAAGGGCTCTCCTCTTCGGATTGCTGTTAGATATCGTCCCGCTCAATGTTCCAGGCGAAGGTCTTTCCAACCAGTTCTGCAGGCCTGTCCAAGATTGTCCAGCAATTTAGCAAAAAATATAGTCTCGAACAACAGGGGTAGTCAACCAGGCGCCAACTCGACTGCAGATATCATATAAGCTAAGTGTTTATGAATCAAAACTTTAACTGCACTTTGACTTTGACCATACGGTACAGTATGTTATGGCTTGACCATTGGTTACGAATATGCTAAGCCTTTACAGCTTCATAAAGAGGTTCATCGGATGAAAACGTGTTATCTATTTCCCGGCCAGGGGGCTCAGTTTCCTGGCATGGGGAAAGACCTGTGGGAGCAGGGCGAGCAGGTCAAGAGACTCTTCGAGCTCGCCTCTGACAAAACGGGCATAGAGATGAGAAAACTGATCTTCGAAGGGAGCGAAGAAGAACTCAAAGCAACGGACAAGACGCAAGTTGCCATAACGCTGATCAATGTCGCGGCCAGCTCGGCTCTTAAGGAGAAAGGTATATCAGCCTCCGGAGCCGCTGGATTTAGTTTGGGTGAATACTCCGCTCTCTACGAGGCGGGGGTTATCAAATTAGAGGACCTCTTTCCCATTGTAAAAGCAAGGGGCGATCTGATGGAGCGAGCGAGCAGAAACCAAGACTCGCCCTCTGGAAACCCTGGAATGGCTGCTGTGTTGGGGCTCACTCTGGAAGAAGTCTCAGAGGTGCTCGAGACTCTCGAGGGGGTATATCTGGCCAACTACAACAGCCCGGTACAGGTTGTTGTAT
>CAZLRN010000607.1:0-2204 GCA_964561715.1 uncultured Spirochaetales bacterium | reverse complement strand
GGGCGGGTCCGGTGCAATAGCCAGCCCTTCCAGGATTAGGGATTATTTAATTGCGGCTGTGATCATAATCGTACTAGGCGTCGGCATTGCGGCCATCCTCGGCTCCCAGAAATTACGCCGTACCACTCAGTTTCGTCCGAGTGTCACCCCACCGGCCAGCATACTCTGGTCACAAGAAGTTAAAAGCATCGCCTCTCGCTTTATGTGCCCTTGCGGTGAGTGCGAATTGAATCTCGCCGATTGCACATGCGATAATCCCCGGGGTGCAGTCGAGATCAAGAGCTTCATCGACTCCCGGCTCAAAGCCGCGGCCAGCACGGAAGATATAATCAAAGAGGTGGAGGCCAACTACGCTCCACAAATATAAGCCTATCCGAAATCTGCTGATGATTTGTACTTGACAGATTTTATACAATAGTTTATAAAATATTAAATCATTAACAATTTCCAGGTAGATTCGTATGAGAAATGCAATGGCTGCCGTGGAGGCGTTCGGAGACCGCAAGGTTTGCGAAAAGGTTCTCGGAATGTTCTCCCTCTTTTCAAATGAGAAGCGCTTAAAGATTCTCTGTGTTTTGAGCGAGAGTGATCTCTGCGCGAGCGAAATCGCGAGATTGGTCGAGGGCAAACGCTCTAACGTTTCACAGCAGCTCAAGCTCCTTACCCTTGCAGGCTATCTCGAAAAAAGAAGAGAGGAACGCTCCATCTTCTATCATCTCAAAGACCAGAAAGTAATAAAGATTCTGCAATTCCTGAAGCGGGAGTTCGGGCAGGACTGACTCGCTCGAAATCCGTAAAGCCAACATCAATCGGAGGACTTCATGACCAGATTGACCGCAAAGAGAAAGACACATCTCGAAGAGATATTCGCTGAACGTGTCACTTTCGATCAGATCGAGAGAACCCTTTACAGTCACGACATCGGGGAGCTTCCGCGGCTCATCAAACTCCTCGTGGGCCGCTCTTTAGCAGATGCTATTGTCCAGCCTACCACAGAGAGAGAACTAATCGAGCTGGTGAATTGGGTAAGGGAAAACCGCATTCCTCTCACCCCTCGAGGTAAAGCCACCTCCGGATATGGAGGTGTTCTTCCGATAAAGGGCGGTGTCGTGGTCGACTTTCATCGCATGAACTCAACTATTGACATAAACACAGATGACCTGACTGCAACGGTTCAGGCCGGCAAGGTCTGGGAGACTCTCGACAGAGAGCTGCACAAAAGTGGTCTGACTCTCCGACTTTACCCCACCAGCTATATGGGCTCCACTGTAGGAGGATGGCTGGCTCAGGGCGGAGCAGGTATCGGATCGTACGAAAGCGGCTGGTTTCGGGATAATGTCGTCAGCGCCCGTGTTGTGCTCCCTACCGGCGCGGTGAAGGATTTTGCGGGAGCCGATCTGGATCTTGTCTCCGATGCCGGAGGAATAACGGGATTTATCAGCGAGGTCACTCTTCGTGTTCAGCAGAGGAGCGAACTCGAAACGATCGCCCTCAAAGCTTCGAGCGCCGCAGATATGCAGAGACTGGCCCAAAAGGTAGTCGATGAGGAGCTGCCCATCTGGTCGTTTCTCTTCATCAACCCTCGAATGGCTGAGATGAGGAACAGAGCCCCTCTGAGAGAACATCTGGGGCATCTCGCTGAAGAGTGCGTAACGCTTCCCGAGGCCTATGTGCTCACCCTGACGTATAGAACCAGGGACAGAGAGCCAATCGAGGAGAGGCTTCCAGCTGTCTGTGAGACTTGCGGAGCCGAAAGACTGGATCAAGCCATCGCTCACCACGAATGGGAGAATCGCTTCAAAATTATGCTCGTAAAGAGATTGGGGCCTAGCCTCGTTCCGGCTGAGGTCGTCCTGCCCTTATCGGGTCTGGCTGCATTTATGGAAGAAACCGAAGCGAAAATCGCTCAGCCCGTTGTTAAAGAAGGAATCGTCATTCGTCACGGTGCAGACGGAAAGGCGGAGGTCGTTATTCTCGGTTTCATACCCAGCGACAAGAGAAAATTAAGCTACCACTTTGTCTTCAGCCTCTCTCTTTCCATAGCCAACATCGCAAAGAGGCATGGAGGAAGAATCTACTCAACGGGCCTTTACTTTTCAAAAAGGGCTTCTGAGGTTCTCGGCTTTGAGAGACTCAGCAGTCTCAAGGGTTTTAAAAGAGTGGTCGACCCACATTGTATCGCTAATCCGGGCAAGGTGGTTGAT
>CAZLRN010000606.1:0-2229 GCA_964561715.1 uncultured Spirochaetales bacterium | reverse complement strand
ACCGTTGTAAATCCAATGTATTATCTTCTTTTACTTCGGTCAAGGTTAGTAAACAGTGATTACGAAAGTATTCCCGCCAAGGCGCCAAAGGTAACCTCGGGCAGGACGGGCGGACACGTTCACCGGAATATTGATGAGAGGGTATAATCCATTACAAGGCTGCCCTCCGCTAGCCGTGACTTTGCTCAAGGAAGCGGAGATTAAAAGAGGAAGAAAAATAGCTCATGCCAGTGACTTGGAAAAATCGGAAAGAAGATACTTATTACCTTCACGAAGGTAGAGGTAGAAGAAAGAATATCCAACGAATCTATCATTCAACGGAGAGCAAGTTGAAAAAGGGGACATTTCTATCGAGTTTTGACTGGCACGTCAACAAGGGGTAGGATATGATTGCTGAAATGGTTAATCTTGGTGTATTGCGATTGCCTAAGAAGGGAGATTCAAATGGACCGAGAGCATATTGTCTTTCTGGGTATGCTGCTTCTCCCACTTTTTGTGCAGGCCCAGCAGGAAAGCGAAGTCAAGATAGTCGAGCTTGTGGCCACATCGTCGATGCCGGACTACGGTAAGCACCACTATGGACCCGCGATGGCCTTCGACGGAGATCCGCTGACAGCCTGGGTAGAGGGGAAGAAGGAGAGTGGAATCGGTGAGTCGATAGAGATAAAACTCGCCAAGAGGATCACCATCGACAGCGTGGCCGTGATGCCCGGATACTTCGATCCGCCCTATCACAAGACGAACAACAGGGTTAAGGAGCTCAAGATGAAGTCTCCTGAAGCGTTCTTCAATGGAGGGCGGGCTGCGATCGAGATCAGCCTTCCCTTCCGGGATGCGATGGAGCGCCAGGTCATCCGCCTGAAGTCCCCCGTAACCATCGAAGAGCTGAGTTTCACGATAGCCGACGTTTACGAGGGCAGAGACCCCGATACCTGTATCGCCGAGATAGAGCTCTACAACAAAGGAAGGAGGATCGCGCTGAGGGTCGGCAATACTGAAGACAAGCCGCAGACGTTTTTCGGAACGAAGTACTTCCAGGTCGGTACTCACTCCAAGGCGGAGGAAGGGGCGCTCCGAAAACAGTTCATGACCTTCAGCGGAGGTCTACCCGATATCATCCTGTACCGCGAGGCCTTCGATCTAAGCCTTTTGAGGGAGATCAGCTCGAAACAGTACGAGAGCGAGAGCAAATCCGGGAGCTTCAGTTGCGGTTACGATTGTATGCTCCTGAAGTTCACCACGTATGAAAGCGGCTACATAAGATCGATCACGACGACGGTCAACCATGGCGCGTCAACCGGAATCGTCAACGAAATCTATACATTCGATCAAGACGGCCTTCTGAGCGCCATGGAGATCGACGCCTGGGCGTACAACTCCAAGCCTATCCTTGTCGAGCGAATGGAAAAGAATCAGATCGTGATTACCCAGAAGGTTGTGTATTACCAGACAACAGCGGGAACCGAGGTAACGACCAGACACATCATTGACTACAACGACCGTTATGAAATCACCAACCACATAAGAGAGTCGAAGGAGCGCGAGCTGACCCGCCAATAAGCCGGAGAGCGCACTTCAATTACCATCAGCGGGGATCCGCTGCGAGCGCTGCCCTATTTAGCCTGATCGAGACCGCCAAAGCGAACAAACTCGAACCGTATTTTTACTTGCGCTATTTATTCGATCGGCTTCTCCTGATCGACGGAGATCGTGACAAAATCAAAGAACTCCTACCACTATATGTCGATAAAGCCGAGGTCCGAAATCAAAATTTCTACGCGGCAAGATCCCCATAATGAGGGAGGCGGTTAATCAACCCCTTACTCCCATCCGCAGCTCTTCTGGCTCGACCCTGTTCAAGAGAGATCCATCGTGGGTAACATTGAGAGGTATGGTCCTAGGGACACCAGCGTCTTGCGAGTTGCGATATCTCCCACTTTTCCAAGCAGAAACTCTCTTTTCTCCGCGTTTATAAAAGAGGTAGTAGTGCGGGAGCAAAATATATGTGTGATTGTTTCAAGTGTACGATGATGTCTATAAGGATCAAGGAATCAGAAAAAGACTCAACTGGATTCAGCTTTATCAGGATCTTGATAATGCTGGAAATGCGGGCTAACAGTTCCCCCTGCCAGGCCTGCAGGGGACTTTCACCCCCAAGTGAGTGCGCTCTGCCGGGCGCACAAAAAAAAAGAGGACGGGGAACATCCTCGTCCTCATTATGATTTCGGC
>CAZLRN010000605.1:0-2242 GCA_964561715.1 uncultured Spirochaetales bacterium | reverse complement strand
GAGCTCGTCCTTTGGATGTGTGCTTACTCCTACCGCTTCAGCTAACTGTGTAGTGGTAGGATTGAGCAATACCTGCGCATCATACAGTACGCATACCGGGAATTCCTTTACGGGGAAGGGAATCAATTTGAGCAGGTTTTTGCCCTCTTCTGAGTTTACATCGTAGAAGCCGTTTGAGATTCCTCCGCGGGTCAGGAAATCGCGCAGCTTGTACGAGCGAGGAGCCCACTGTTCGCCCACGATTCTTACCAGTTGGAACCTGGGCCTGTTGGATTCCGCCCATTCCTGCAGGAATTGAGTGACAAAGTGATGAAAGCGCTCGTCTGGCGATTTGTACGGCTTGGCTCCGTAGTAGTCCGCTTGGCCAAAGGTGATAGACTGCAGCATTGTACCGGCGCACGAAACATCGCCTGCATCTATCAAAAGTCCCCTCTTGGCTTCCGGCTGTATTTCATGGACGTGAGTCAAAAAATCCGATCCTGTCATTTCCGGCATCCATTGATCGGAGAGCACCAGGGCGACCTCACCTCCCTTCTCCCGTACATTTTCAAGCCATCCCAGAGCATTATTTACTGAAAGCTTTCCCACGATTTCGTAGTCGCGACCGTAGCGAGATTTGAGTTCCTCGACGACTGTCTCCAGTGCGTCAGCCTCGTCGTCGACTGCTAAAATAGCTGGTTTTGTCATTATATTGTCCCTCTTGTTTTTTTTGATGATCGACAGCAAAAGCGACCGAACGGATAAGGCAAAGAAAAGACTGATCTCGATGAGCTCATCGGCTCGAATCTAATTGCAGCTTTTTTATCTTTCATTCTTTTTTTCAACAAATAAGATCTGTTAATGAAAATATAATAGTTTAGTAAAATAGTCAAGATAAATTTCTTCTGAGCCTTGCGGAGCTTGACGGAATAAAGACCGGTAATAAATACTTTGATTCTACCCGATTGGTCTTGCCAAAAGGCCCCGGTGGGAGCTGAAGCAGGGGCGGTGAGCAACCGCAAGGGACAAGGAAGGAGTGCAAATTGTAAGAGCTTTATCAAGGAGCCCAGCAGAGAAATTCCAGTCCTTCGCAAGGTGGATGTTGCGGTGGTCGGAGGTGGCCCTGCAGGATTTGCAGCAGCTGTGGCCGCCGCAAGTAATGGCGCGAAGACGCTCCTTATAGAGCGCTATGGCTTTCTGGGTGGCCTCCTCACGGGAGGGTTGGTTCGCTTGGTTGCCGGTTTATCTTCTCGCTCCTGTGGAGGCTTTTGGCGAATCGAGAGCCCTGCAGGGAGGTATTCGAAGAGAGGGCGAGCGAGTTTTTCAGTAAAAATGACCCTGGCAAGTTTAACGAGTTGGTTGATGAGGCTGCAAGAAGAGGCGAGCTAGCAATCAGTCAAAAACAAGTCTTGCCCGAAATGCCTCCGGCTCGGCTTTCCACCTTAAAGATGTTCGATCCTCGAAGGACGCCATCAAGCTGGTATCGTGTGGGAGAGGCAGGAGGAAATCTGGAAAGCTATTTTGGCGATTGTACAAATGTTCTCGACCTAACAAAGGCCGAGCTGACAACCAGGAAGAGCCTGCTACCCATCTTGAATTTCTACAGAAAGCATATACCGGGCTATGAGAGCGCCTATCTTTCGTATACGGCAACGCAGATTGGGGGGCGGGAATCCAGAAGAATTCTAGGAGAGTATGTCCTGACAGCTGACAAGGATATCAAAGAAGGCTTGATGCACGAGGACGTTATTACAAAATGCAGGACCGGGTCCGCAAAAAGCCTGTCGGAGTACAACCCCAAGAGCGCGCCGGTATTTGATATTCCCTATCGGTGTTTGGTACCCAAGGTTATTGATAACCTCCTGGTAGCGGGTCGGTGTATATCGATTGACCATAAGGCAGCGACGCTCGTCTCGCCGCGGGATATAGCAACCTGTATCTGCCTCGGGCAAGCAGCTGGGACAGCAGCTGCCCAGAGTATCACAAGCAAAGTAAGGCCGCGGGAATTACCAATCGATGCTCTGCAGCAGACGCTGAGGTTCCAGGGAGCTAACTTAGGGTAGCTCTATCTCTATGACCCTCGCTTACGCTCGGGCAACTGAATCTCGCTGTTGCTTCGCGATGACTGTTAGGTGGTTATCCATTTAGTATGATGAAGGTCGATTTAGTAGGTACCTCCCTAATCTTCATCAACTTTTCATCAACGCACTTAGAGTGCGTCTCTAAAATCATGCTCTTGCCATTCTGAAACAAATAATCGAGT
>CAZLRN010000604.1:0-2243 GCA_964561715.1 uncultured Spirochaetales bacterium | reverse complement strand
AAAGCTTCGCCGTGACCGCACTGGCAAGGGCGAGATCATGGCCCAGCTGGACGAAGCGATACTTATAAGCCCCGCTCACCAGCAGTGGCACTGCCTCGGCGTTTTCGAGGATAATACTGGCCTGGAAATCGACTTCCATTTGCAACCCCAGCCCGGCCCGCAAAGATAGATCGAGAGGTGCTTGAAAAATAAAGTTGTCCTCTATCGATTCGGTATGGCCCATGAAAAGGCTCGCGATTTGAAAGCTCTGGGCCGGCAGGACCTCCGGGCTGGGAGCATACAAGAGACCGGCGTTTCCACTCCAGACGCTCCGGTAGCCGATCGTCAGCGAACGGTCGATCGTGACAACTTCTTCATGCAAAAGAGAATTCTGTTTCTCTTTAGATGTAACTATCAAGCTTATCGTATAGTCACCGTTTTCTTGAATCTCGCCGCTCTCCGATGTCCCATCCCAAACAAATGCTTGATCCCAGGTGGTGAAACGGGGCAATGGAGTACGAAGCAGCTCGCTTCCGTTGCTGCGAAAGATCCTCACAACGCCGGTGCTATAGGTGGTGACCTTGAATTTGAAGGTTGTAGTTCCCAGGGCTCCTGGATTACCTGGATTGAATGCCCTTCTGGTTATTTCAGGCTCTTCGATACGAAGGCCGGCTGGTGTAAGAGAGACTTCTACCTGAGTCGTCTCGTTCTCGCAGATTATTACCTCCTCTTCATGTCTTTCGAATCCGAATGCCTCAGCGGTAAAGGTATAGGTTCCAACAGGCACTCGATTCAAACCGGCATCGAGATCCAGAGAGCCTAAAGATACTTGGGCGTCATGAGGCTCCGTGATCACTTCAATCTGTCCCATAATCTGTTCAAGGGAGTAGTGAAATCGTTGATCGCCTCCATTGTATGTAATCCAGGCAATACGATTGTAGTAGCCGTCCTTTTTGAGCTCCAGCCTATAGGTCCCCTCCTCCATACCAGAAATTTCGAGAGGGGTTTCTCCGCGGTATCGGTTGTTGATGTAGACCTTCGCCCCGGTTGGACTAGAATTTATGCTCAGGCCTTTGAACTCCGTATCGGCAGTTAGTTCGTCCGATTCTTCACCGGCTGATACCGCACCATCAACGTCGACTGTCTTTTTGAAAGTGCTCCCCTTTGAGAGCCCGCATCCGAGGGGAATAAGTATGAGGAGAATCAGAAGGCAGAAACGCAGAGATTTCATGCTACGGTATTTTAGATCATTGCCTGTGGCAGAACAATAGCGGGGTTAGAGCCATGGAAGCGATGCTGTATAGCATCGAGGCATGGTGAAGGCATGGCAGGGTTCCGCCGATACTTAAGGCGAAGATTTGTATCGCTGATGGTTACAGCTGAAACGATCAGAAGAGAAAAGCACCGAATCAATGGTGGCTGACTGCTTTCAGCGATACCTGATCAAACTGGGGTTTCTATTGAAAATTATCGTTTTGCTTGTACTGGTTTTTCAGGTAATCTTTCCCCACAGTGCAGCTTCTCAGATAGAGAGTCGAAGCGAGGCTGAAACGCAAGTCCCGCGGGGATTTCGGAACATCGAACTGGGAATGGAAGTCGAACGGGTAAAGGAGCTGCTCCACGAGGATCCCTATTTTGACTACCGAGGTGATCCGGACGTTAGTTTCCTTCCGCAGACTTTTCAAACACTCATCGAATGTGAAGGCAATTCGTTTGTCAAACGAGCCTTCTTTCAATTTTCCGAAGAGAAGCTAGTCGTCATGATTCTGGTCTTGGACCAAAAAAAGATAGATCACTACTCCGTCTTTACGGCCCTTACAGAGCGCTGGGGTCCCTTCACATCACTCACGCCATTCAAAGTCACATGGGATTTCCCGGATGTGCTGCTCGCCTTGGAGCGTCCCCTTTCAGTTAAATACATCGATCGGAAAGTATACGAGAAGCAGCTCGAAGAAGGTGAAGCAGAGGAGAGCCTCCGGAAGTCTTCGCGAGATCGGTTTTTAGAGAATTTTTAAGGCTATGCGCGCAGAGAGAAAGTGCCCCCCCTCCTATCAGATCATCCCATCCCTGCTGAGCCCCTTTCTGCTATGCCTCCTAATGGCTTCCTGCGCAAGGCAGATGGAAGTGGTGGAAATCAGGATAGCCGGGGAGAGCTTTCGTGTCGAAGTGGCCCGTACGCGTGAGGAGCAGGCCAGGGGCCTCATGGAACGCCAGGCGATAGGGGACCGAGAAGGAATGCTATTTGTGTACCGGGAGGACAGGCG
>CAZLRN010000603.1:0-2244 GCA_964561715.1 uncultured Spirochaetales bacterium | reverse complement strand
CAGTTAGACTGGCTGTAATGACAGAACAGAACCATGTGTTTCGTCGGATTCTCGATGACCGGCCGGTAGGCCTCCTCCATTCTGAACTCTGAGTTCTCTTCGACGAGCTTCCAGTAGTAAGCGATATCGGCATCCCCTTCGCTGTCCAATGCGGCGAGCATGCTCAGGTTTGCCAGGAATTCATAGAGACTCTCCCACTCACAGGCTCTACAGAGGTGCCATGGGAATTCATCGACGATTCGCGTATTGATCTCTTTGGGCTCGATAGCTGTGCCAAAAAAAGATGCCAGTATGCGATGACACTGTAAGATCTTGCTCATTTCATCCAGGTAGAGCGCATACACGGCATACCAAAGCCCGATATAGCGGAAACTCAGTAGCTCTCCCTTTCGTATGAGGTACGGCCGAAGCTGTCTGATCACCGGGAAGAAATCGTCCTTACCCGGAATCCCGTAGACGAGGCCTTCCAGCTCTCTTTCCGACAATCCCCTCCGTGCACAGGCCAGGAAGCAGAGAAGGTTCAATACCAGATTGCCATCGAAGTCGTGGAAAAGCCGGATTATGACCTGCTCGAAGATCGCCTGAACGGGATCTCCGCCCGAAACATTATGAACCTCAGGATTAGGAAAGTGGAATATGCGCCGGTTGAGATGCTCGAATGAGCCGAATCCTTTGAGCTCCTCCAAAGCTACCAGCAGAAACAGGGGATTTCGAGTGCTGGGATTCTCCATCAGCAGAGCGATTTGCCTGTCATCGAGCGTTTTGGCCGCCATAGAGGGGATCCGGCGGATGATCTTTAAGCGCTCTTCGTCGGTAAGAGGTGCGACTTCTAATCGCAACATGCCCAGCTCTTCCGCCCGGGACAACGTTCTCACGCCTTGAGGCCTGTCATCGATACAGCTTAGAATGAATCTCACTTTTGCCGCTAGATGTTGCGGAATCCAATTGAGCTCCGAAGGGCGATCCGTCTCTTCAAACAGGTTGATGCCATCGATAATCAAGACTGCTCTCCTTCTGTCGGGTAGGGAGGACAGGATTCTGTGAAAAGCCGGTATCAGCCCGTCGATCCTCTCGGGGATCTCGACCTCGAGATCGAATTCATTCTTCAGTTGGGTGCATAGCCTGATCAGTGTCGCCCTCAAGCTGGTGGATCTCGGGCTGGCGCCGACAAAGTGGGCCAGAATGACTGTCCCATCGGCATGGTTCTCATTGACCAAACGGGCCAGCGCAGCGGATTTCCCAGATCCCGAAGGACCTGCCAGAAGCAAGGGTCGAGTTTCCTTCCCGTTTATGTAGTCCAGTAATGCACGATTCAAGTTGTCCCGTCCGACATAGACGCGCAACAGGTTCTGGACGAATCGTTCGTGATAGTCAAGCTCCTGTTCGAGATAATCCGATGTATCGGTCGCTACCGCCTTACCTTTGAAGCCGTGGAGGTTCAAGCCGTTCTTGATGGCCTCGAACAGTTGGGTCTCAACGGCGTCGCCGAACTCGTTCAGCTCGACGAGCCTGCCTGCAGCGTGAATGACGCGATCGTGAGGCCTATTGTCCCAACGGGCCGTATATCTGGTGACCGTGTGACCTCCCTGAATGATCGCCTCTTTTAGCCTGGACAGCTTCTGCTGAGCAATTGGATCAGCATCCTCATAGACTGAATCCCTTATGTTCTTCGGGACCTCGGCCAGCGAATTCGGCTCGCGAAAAAAGAAGAAGGCGTGAGAGCTCATTTGGGGATTATTAAGAACACCGTGTAGGATCTCCAGCTCCGTGATGCTCTTCTCTCGCAACCCTTTCAACCAGGTGTAGATATCTGCCGTCCTCGGAGGGACCGCATCGGGCACCCATCCGTATCGTTGGCCCAGCAAACAGACAAAGTAAGGTCGACACTCGTCTATCTGCTGCAAACACAATTCGAGAACCCGTCCGTCTGAGGCCTGTTCTTCTGTAATGCCCCACCGAAGGTCGATATCGATCAGTTCGATTCTGTAGGGATCGAGGCGCTCGCGCAGTTTGGGGAAAACTACCTTAACCAGATGATCCCGTTCGGAATGCATATCTCGAAAGGTTGATGAGATGAATACCCTTACGGTTTGCCAGTCCTTCATCCTTCACTCCTCAGCTGGATAGTGTACATGGTAACTCCGCGCCTATCCATGGTCTGTCAGATAGGGCGGATGAAGCTCAGGAGTGCCTGTGGCAAATGGAGGATGAAAGCAATTTCATCCAGGCGAAAGCCTACAGCGC
>CAZLRN010000602.1:0-2258 GCA_964561715.1 uncultured Spirochaetales bacterium | reverse complement strand
GACGCGGTTGCTCCACTGCTCCTCGTTGTGGTCGTAAAGCCGGACGCCGATCTCCAACACGCGTTTTGCCAAATGCAGCCGTCCCCTTGTAGGCCGGATTCTTCAGAATCCCCCACACAGTTGTCCTGTCCCACCAACTCTTACCTGTCCTGGTCAGTATTTCATTACGCTTCAAAAGTTTGCATATGGTGGCTATCGAATAACCATCATTTCCAGCCCATTCGAATATCCGACGGACGACCTTCGCTTCCTCCAAAACGATCTCATAGCACGCCTGTTCATAGCCCTGGCCGGCTGATACATACCGATAACCATAAGGGGCTCCGCTCAAGACAGCCACTGATCCCCTCCGCGCTGCATGCAGCTTACCCCGCCTGCTTCTCTCCAAAATCTTCGCCCTCTCATACTCGGCTACCATGCCCTGCACCTGCAGGAGAAGATCGTCCTCCGGACTGTCGCCCATTCCGCGGTTAAGAAACTCTATCTCTACTCCACAGCGCCGCAGCTCATCGACTAATACCACCTGGTAGGCATATTTGCGGGCCAGCCTGTCGGGAGAATGCACATACAGCCGGTCAACACAACCGGTGGCAGCTATGTCACGTAATCGCTCCAAAGCGGGGCGCACCAATGTAGCGCCACTGTAGCCCTCATCGACAAACTCCAACTCCCCGTCTATGCACAGCCCATCTTCAACGATCCGCTTCCGAATCGCTTCTATCTGGCTATCTATAGTACCGGCCTCCGTTTGCTGCTCCGAAGACACCCGGGCATAAAGCGCAGCCCTAACACTCTCTGCCCTCATGCTCGCCTCCTCGCTGACGGGTTCATTGCCGGTGATCTCTGATCAACTCGTTCATCATCAGTCGTAGGTAGCCATAGCTCCCTCTCGATTGTAGGAACAACAAGCCCGTACGCCGCGACAGCGAACTGGGACTCATGGCGAGATCTCACAAAGCCACGGCGAACAACCAGTGATCCTTCTCCTCCTCGACCTCGAACTTTCCTCATCGTGAATCCCCTCCCATGTTCACGAAGATTCTGATCGACCGTCACTCAGGCCGCCAAATCCGCTTCCGTACGACGGCCTCAATGAGGTTCTCTGGATCACTCCTACTACGAAAAACAGATGTTTTGCAACGTTGTTGGGGGCGTGATCACGCCACCTATGGCATACATCCACGGTCTGCACGACAGAAAACCAATATAAATTGTGCTGGCCAATCAATCTACCCTGGTCTTGAGTCAAGAGGGAGTCTTTCTGAAGAAGCCAATATCAGGCGAAGGACACAATACGCCCTCGGAGCAGGCAGGGAGACAGATAGGAGATTACACGAAGCTCGGATCCAGCCCTGGTGGCGATCGGCCGATCTTCACCAGGTGGTGCAGGGTTTTGGGGACTTTCTGTGGATCAGTGATCACAGCAATCACATTCATGGGTGAGTGGCTGCGTGGACACCCCAGAGCAAGCGATCAAGAATCGGTCGATCCCTCTTGCTAAACGGTGACCGTCACCTGAGTGCCTCCCTTTCGCCACCTCGTGTGGCTTCAGGGACTGCCGCTTCCAATGCGCAAAAACGCTCCCAACAGGATGTTGGGGCATTTTTGCGCTCTTGGCACCGGGTGTTTTTTCACAGATTTGCTTGCACTTGAGCAGCGATGAGCTTTCCGGAAAAACAGGAAGTCTGCCAGTTGATAAGGTCCTGAAAAGCCTCGTTTTGCACCGGCTCTTTCTTTTCGGAGGGCAGGAAATCCACGGGTTTCTGGTCGTCTGTAATGGAGCATCTCGCCGGAACGAACAGTGCCGGGACTGCATTGACCGCGACACGGGTCTCATGCCGGAATACTCGGTAACGCAGTCAAGCTCCCGAATTGGGATCGCCTTCCCATTTCGCGAACACTTGCAGGACCTCTTCCTCCACCTCCTCCCGGGCTTCCCACCTCTCGTAGCCTTTGGCCAGAAGCTCGTCGTACCGAGTCTCAGCGTGCCGAACATGGGCTGTAAAGGCCAGCCGGATTGCTCCCTCATCAAGACTTTTCCCTGCCGCCGAACGGCCAATCCGGCCACTGTATTTACGGCAAGCATGCTCGGCTATCGCCCTGTCCCGTCCGGTAGGACAGGCAGGGAAAAGCTCGCGCACGCGCAAGGCAAAACGCTCGACATACTCGTGGTGCTGCTGCACCCGCCGCTCCGCCTCCCGTTCTCTCCGGCGGGCCCTCACCTCACCATCGGCCAGGCATTCCTCTTCAGCTCGTTC
>CAZLRN010000601.1:0-2263 GCA_964561715.1 uncultured Spirochaetales bacterium | reverse complement strand
TGGAAGAACCGATCGACCTGAAAGCATCGATTCAAAAGGTTTCCCAGATCGTGCGACCCCTTGCCGAGAAGAAGGGTCTCGAGCTCCTGGTATCGGTTGCACCGCAGATCGGCACGATCCACAGCGACAGGCGTCGCCTGGAACAGGTCCTTCTGAACTTTCTCAGCAACTCCATCAAGTTCACCGAACAGGGACGCGTTCTCACCACCTGCCTGACCACTCCGGGTGGCGTTGAGTTTAGCGTCAAGGATACCGGCATAGGTATCAGCGATGAGGATTTCGAGAAGATATTCAAGCCGTTTCAGCAAATCGACACCGGCCTGACCCGCAAGTACGAGGGCACGGGACTGGGACTCGCCATCTGCAAGAAGCTCGTGGAGCGGTTGGGGGGCAGAATCTGGTTTGAGAGCGAAAAGAATAAAGGGAGCACCTTCAGCTTCAGCCTCCCGACCAAAAGGAGCCTCCTATGAAGGATGATATCCTCATCATCGAAGATAACGATCAGAATCTCTATCTCGTGACCTTCATCCTTGAGAAGCACGGCTACCAGGTGCACGCGGCGCGAGATGGGATTGAGGGTGTGGCCCGTGCCGCCACCCTGCGGCCCGACCTCATCCTGCTCGACATACAGCTGCCCGGTATGGACGGCTATACAGTGGCACGGCGTCTCAGGGAAAATCCCGATCTTGCATCTGTACCGATTATCGCCGTGACATCCTATGCCATGCCTGGTGACCGGGAGAAGGCGCTTGAGGCAGGCTGCACCGGGTACATCGAAAAACCGATCAATCCCGATACCTTTATGCAACAGGTCGAGCACCACCTCAATGAAACAACCAGGAGAGGAGGCGAGAATCATGGCCCGAATACTGGTCGTTGACGACAACAGCGAAAACCGTTACATCCTGGAGGTGTTGCTCAAGGGAAGCGGCTATGAGGTAAGCCTCGCCAGCAACGGTGCAGAGGCGCTGGATTCCGCCCTTGCAGATCCCCCGGACCTGGTGATAAGCGATCTCCTGATGCCGGTAATGGACGGCTTCTCTCTATGCCATGCATGGAAATCGAATGACAATCTGGCAGCGATCCCTTTTGTTGTGTACACGGCCACGTATACCGAACAGAAAGACGAAGACCTTGCCCTCAGTCTCGGGGCAGATCGGTTTGTCACAAAGCCGCAGGAGCCGGAAGCGCTCGTGCAGGTCATCCGCGATGTTTTTTCCGAGCCTCGGGCGACAAAGAAATCAAGCGATGTCCCTCAAGAGGAGTCCGTGCTGCAGAAGAAATACGGCGAGGTTGTCTTCCACAAATTGGAGCAGAAGATGGCCGAGCTTGAGGCGAAAAACCAGAGGCTTGAACGCACTATTACGGAAGTAAAACAGGCGGAAGAGCGCATCGAACACCTCAACCGCGTTCTGCGCGCCATCCGGGATGTGAACCAGCTCATCGTGCGGGAGAAGAACCGGCCGCCCCTGGTGCAGCAGGCCTGTGAAACCCTTGTCCATACGCGTGGATTCAACGCCGCCTGGATTGTACTCACCGACCTATTACCCGAGAACCTGGAAAGCGGGCACGCTGGCATTCCCGATCCTGCATTCTCCAGGTTTGCCGCCCTTTTCCGTGCAGGAAGCCTTCCCCAGTGCTGCCGGACTGCGCAGACGCAGGCTTGCGTCTCCGTCACCAGAGGCACCCGCGCCTCGTGCGGGGATTGCCCTCTGGCCGGGATTTGTATAGAAACCAGAGTACTAACCGCCGGCCTGAAGCATGAGGAACGTCACTACGGTTTTGTCGGCGTAAGTGTTCCGGAGTCCTTGGGAGTGAACGAGCAGGAGTTATCCCTGTTGGAGGAGGTGGCCGGGGACCTGGGATTCGCTCTCCACGGTATGGAGATCGAAACGGCGAAGCGCGAATCGGAACAATCGCTGCGCACCATCTTCGACAGCGCCCTAGACGGCATCCTGGTGGCGGAAGCCCGGACGAAGCGCTTCGTCAATGCCAACAGGGCGATCTGCCGGATGCTGGGCTATTCCTTCGAGGAGCTCAAAGAGATGTCTATAGCGGACATCCATCCGGCCGAGAGTATGAAGCACGTGACTGAGGAGTTTGAAAAGCAGCTGCACGGCAAGAAAGTGACGTCGAGCGACATCCCGGTGAAACGCAAGGACGGCAGCGTTTTCTACGCAGACGTGAATTCAAGCGCCGTTGAATTGCAGGGGAGCATATACCTGCTGGGCTTATTCCGAGATGTCACGGAGCGCCGGCGCGC
>CAZLRN010000600.1:0-2277 GCA_964561715.1 uncultured Spirochaetales bacterium | reverse complement strand
CGGGCTCAGTCGGACGGGCTCAGCCGCCCACGCCGCACCCCGCCCACGCCGAGCCCGCACCGCTGCTTCGGCGGACCGCTGCTTTGCAGCGGTCGTAGCGACGTACCGCTGCCGAAGCGGTGGTCTTTTACCGGGGACGGCTAGCCGGGAAGGTACCTCTTCGGAAACTTCGAGACCACCGTGTAGCAGGGGTCGACTATGTTGCCGATCCGCATGCTTCCCACCTGGGCCATGAGCTGCCATGCCTCTTCGCGATCGAAGCCGTAGTCTTCGATCAGCCAGTTGAGCAGCCCGATCTGTGAGAGGCGCGCACAGTCCATCAGCGGACGGGTGCTGCCGATGACCATGATGTGAGTGTCGTTCTCGAGGCGCGGCCAGTCTGCGCTCTTGCCCTTGATCACTTCGATCCGGAGGGTCACCTTGGCCGTGACCTCTAGAGCCGTTCCATTGACCTCGCCGTCCCCCTGTACTGCGTGAATATCTCCAAAGACAAGGTAGCCGCCATCGACCCAGACGGGCAGGTACAGGGTGGTTCCCTGCCTTGTTTCCACGCAATCCATGTTACCGCCAAACTCACCAGGTGTCAGGGTTGTTTCGACACGCCCGAAGCGGGGAGCCACTCCGACGCTTCCGATAAACGGATCGAGCGCCACCTCGGCGCGCCCGAGGCGGCTCTTTGGCAGATCCAGAATTCCCACCATTCGCTTCCTGTCCAGCTTCCATTCGTACCAGATGGTCTGGATGGGATTGTTGTAGAGTAGCTGGTGTCCATCCCATTCGCCTGTAAGCGATCCGAAGTGTTCGGTTTGCTTGCTCATGGCAAAGTCTCTGGATAGCTCGATTCCCTCGATATGCACGGCGAGCATATCCCCCTCTTGCGCCTCTTCCACATAAATTGGTCCTACCCCCGGATTGGATTCCTTGAGGGAGCTGCCCGGCAGCTTCTGCTTCATCTCTTCTGAAAGGGGCTGACGCTGAGCGTCGAAACCCGCTGAATCTCTGGTTTCGGTCACAACGGTGTCACCGCTTTTAATTCTCAGCGCCGGTTCGTGAGGTCCGTAGGTGTAATAAAAGATCTCTGGTTTCAATTGATGGATTGCCAATGTATTCACTCCTGATAATTGATATCTATTTGTCGAAGACCGTTTTCCCGCCCCACGCCTCTGACGCTTTTTGTTCTCCGGCTATGCTCTTTTCGAGATCGGCTCTGGGATCGACCGTTGCTTCGACCCTTCGACAGGATTGCTCCAGGCGCCTCAGGGCGTTCAGTCTATCGTGGTATCCCATTTTGGCTCTTTTTAAAGCTGTGCGCAGGATTTCGATCGATGAATCGTAGATCTTGAGAGGAACGGGAAAGGGATGGCCGTCTTTTCCGCCATGGGCAAAGGAGAAGCGGGCCGGATCTCGGAATCGGGAGGGGGTGCCGTGAATGACTTCGCTTACAAGGACCAGTGACTGGAGGGTTCTGGGTCCCAATCCGTTTGTCAATAAAAGCGAGGCGAAGTCGTCAACAAGATTTTCATGGGCCAGATAGAGAACCGCTCCCAGCCGCTTTAAGTCGATGTCTGAGCTCTTTACATCGTGATGATGGGGCAATTTGATAGAACGAATTTCATCGATCATCCGATTGGGATTCTCCCGGGCCATGTCGACGATGCTGACCCGCGTGGGTTTCGCATCGGAGTCTGTCAGGTTGAGAATCAGCCCCTGGTTTTCGCCGACCACACCCGTATGGGGCTCTTCGACAAAGGAGCGGATTCGCTTGGAATGCCAGTGATACCGCCGGGCCATTCCACGAGAGTCGCTGAGGCCCTGCTGCACCACTGTCCAGTCTCCCTCGTCACTCAAGACGAAGCAGTGCAGGTAGATCTGAAATCCATCCTGCACGGCGGTGTTGTCCACCTTTGCGCTCAAGCGGCTGCTCCGAACCAGGGAATCTCCAGGTAGACCAGCGCTGCTCGAGTAATCGAGGATCTCCTGGGGTGTTGCGCGGGAGCTTTTACCCTTGCCTCCGCAGATGTAAATTCCCAGCTCTCTGGCTAAGGGATTGATGGATCTCTTGAGAGCGCCCATGACAGAGGTCGTGATGCCGGAGGAGTGCCAATCCATTCCCAAAACACAGCCAAAGGCCTGAAACCACAGAGGATCACTCAACCGGCTGAGCAGTTCTCTCTTTCCGTAGGATTCGATGATGGCCTCCACGATGGAACGTCCCAGCTTTCCCATCCGCGCGTAGAGCCAAGAAGGAACCTTCCCGTAGTGGAGCGGGAGATCGGC
>CAZLRN010000599.1:0-2278 GCA_964561715.1 uncultured Spirochaetales bacterium | reverse complement strand
TCGATGATCTGCCCCACAGTCGTATCGTCGAAGCCTTCGGCATCGAAATTAAAAATTCTAGAAGGATTGGAGCCGAAGACCTGGCGGGGGAGTACGAGTTCGATCCCTATCGAAACCTGCCTGATTGAACGGACAGAGACTCTTGACGGTGCCAGCAAATTATGGTGCCGTATTAGCCTGATAACAACATTGAACTGAAGTAAAGGAGGTCTCAATGAAAAGAAACATCTTTCTGTGCGCGATGATCTCGATGGTCATGGCTCTGTTTCTTATCTGCCCCGCCATCGCAGATGAGGGTGAGAGAGATGCCAAGAGCGGAAGCGCGCCTGGTATTGATGTATGGAACTCCCGAATCGCTTCGAGCACAAGCAGAGTATCACTCCATTTTGACAAGAGGTAGATATTCGCTCCCAACGGCATTTATCGGATCTCGATCAGAAACCGCGATCAGTGGCTGAGTGTGGAGGAAATAGAAGCGGATAAATACCTGCGGAGCAGGTCCCTTGATCTTACGGATTTCATCTATTCCCGAGATATCGGCATAAGGATTACGCAGGAAGGAGGAGGAGCGGCACACATCGACAGCGTCACATTGAATGGTCGGGCCCCGTCCAATCTCCATGGATTCCGGTACAAAAAGCTCTCATCCCGTGACAACGACGTGATCGACGCTTACGGAAAGACAATCGAGGTCAATTTCTCCAATATTCCACTGAACAGCGAGAAGCCATTGTTGCTGGAGCTTACGGCAAGGATCGAGTCCAAAACCATCAGCAAAGTTCCCTTTCAGTTTCCACCGGAAAATCTGGAAACCGAAATGTCCGAAAACTCCGCATTCTACAGCTACAGAATGGGCTCCAATCGCGGGAGGCTCATCCTCGATGGGGAGCTGGCCGACGAGAATCTTGGAGATCCCTTCTTTGCGGAATATTCTCCGACAGGAACCGGCCATCCAGACGCTACGACCTACGGTTGGGTCCGGGATGACGGCGAATACCTCTATGTAGCCATCGATTTCTCGGGCGACAACACCATGGACGGTAACAAGGACTACAGCAAGGTGTATGTCAACACGCCTGCCGGGCTACGGGAGTTCAAGGTGACGGCGGAAGAGATGAAATGGGGACGACCGGGCTTCACTTACACCGAGAGAGTCATCTGGCAGCACAAGGTCTACGAGTTCGCCATCCCCCTTGATGAACTGGGGACGGACACGAGTGACGGACAACGTCTGGCTCTCGCCTTTGCAGCTTATGGCACCTGCGCCTACTGGGGGAGTATCGATTTCGATCCTCCAGCCGATCCAAACGGCGTCACACCGGACTCGGGACCCAGCGGAACGCAATTCGTTTTTTCCGTTATCTACAAAGATGGCTGCAACACATTCGCTGCGCCCACTCTCAACCAGCTCTGGATCGACCTGGACAGGGACGACGTGGTGGATACGGCAAGAGCACCGTTCCTTTTCAAGCCCCCCGGTGGTAATATGGCATTCTTCACGCTCCTGACCCTTGCGGACCTGGCCATGCTGGTCTTTATTTTCCGCAGGCGCTTCAAGAGAGCCAGCGTACTCCTCGTTTCGATTATGGCAATTGCGGCTCTTATAGCCGGAAGCTGTCCCGGATCCGGTGACGGCGACGAGCCAACGACCGAGGAGCTCTACGACATGACCTGGATCAACAGCAACCCAGCGGTGAATTGGTTTGCCGGGGAGGATTTTGCAGCTACGGTGAAGATCGTCGCACCTGCTGGGGACTACACCTTTTCGTTCCTCTTCAAGGATGATGAAGGAAACGATGCCGATGCGGGAGCCGCTCTAGGGGATCACACCGTGACGATCCAGTAGATCGCTTCGAAGACGGAGAAGATCTCTATCTTTTGAGGACCTTGGAGCGATAGGCCCTGATTCCCAGTCCCACTGTAGGCACATGGATAAAGGTCGGGGCCTTTGCAGACAGACCCGATTCGATAGCTGGAGCGATCTGGTCTGCTCTCTCGATGTAAACGCCCTCGGCCCCCAAAGCCTGCGCTACTCTATCGAACCGAATCTCTCCCAGCCTGCTCCCGGCGATACGATCCTCTGGCTGCTCGTCCACCACGATGCCCCAGGCCGAGTCGTGGGCGATAACCGCGACGTAGGGCAACCCGAAACGGACCGCGGTTTGGATATCCCCAAGGGTAAATCCCCCCGAGCCGTCACCGCTCAGTAGCAGCACGGGTTTGTCCGGTCGAGCCAATTTGGCGGCCATGGCACCGGGAATGCCCCACCCTATTACCC
>CAZLRN010000598.1:0-2300 GCA_964561715.1 uncultured Spirochaetales bacterium | reverse complement strand
CTCCAGATCCTGCCAGATTGCCATGGCGTTCCCCGACTCGTTTACGGCAACCCGCGGATCGTCGCCGCCGTTTTTTGAGATGGCTTTGGGTGTGCTCCAATCCGATCCGTAGCGGGAGGCGTACACATCCCCCCCATTCTGCTGCCAGACGGCGAAAGCCACCTCTGCCTCCCCTATCTGGAAGGCGATGTCATGCAGGCCGTCATCTCCGCCGCCGCAGAAGTCACTCATCATTTGCTCATCTTCCCAGCTCGCCTCGTCGATACGGGCCCCAAAGACTTCAACACACTCAGCGGGACTTCGCCAGACGGCAAAGGAGACATTGAAACCGTTGGAGAATATCCGGGGCTCAGGAGATACGCCGGAGGTGTCGTATTGAGATTCGATGCCGGTTCAGCTCACTCCGTCGAAGGAGTTCGACTCCACCGTGTAGCCATCAGGGGCGCCTGCCCAAACGACGTTGGCCTTTTTGGCCGCGTAGAAAAAAACTCGCGGTTCTGCTCCACTGGCAGCGTAATCGCCCAGCAAATCAGCGCTGCCCGAGGGCTTCCACGTCCCTTCAATGATGAAAACGCCATCTTCTCCGTCGCCCGAGGTTGCACCGGCGCAGCCCGTCAAGGCGCGTACAGCTCCGAGCACCACAATGACAGCGATGCCTACAGCAAGAGAAGTCTTTAAAAGAGTGCGAAAGATCCGCTTTCTGGGCGTTTCTGGCCTCCTCCTGTTTTGTCCATGAGAGCCCAAAGACCAGTATACCATAACAGTGTGCCTTAAACATACAGTGAGAAAACGTCAATACAGCGGGTCGATGAAGTGCTCTTCAGCCTGTGCGCTCTTTGAGAGCCTTCTCAACAAGTGCCTTGGCAGAAGGTGTGACGGCGATGCCTCCTAGGACCGTGCACCGCAGCTCGCGCGGAAGGGCTCGCCCTACGGCGTAAGAGGCGTCAATGGTTTCATCCAGGTCGATGGGATTGGGATACCCGCCCATGATCAGGTCGGCACAGAGGAAGGCAGACGAGGCGGCTGCCGCATTACGAGTGTGACACGGTATTTCGCATCCGCCTCCGACCGGGTCGCAGATCGATCCCATCGTGTTCTGTAAAGCGATAGCAGCGGCATCAGCGGCCTGCCGGGCCGATCCCCCCGCTGCCTCGATGACCATTGCCGCTGCCATAGCTCCGGCCACTCCGATCTCCACCTGGCATCCCGCTATCTCCGCGGCAAACGTGGCGCGTCGGGCCACGATCAGCCCAACCGCTGATGCGGCAAAGAGCGCGTCTGCAAGACGCTGCGCATCCAGGCCCTGTTCTTCTTCCAATGTCATCAGCACGCCGGGTATCGTCCCGGCGGCCCCACCCGTTGGTGCGGCGCAGACCACCCCTTTGCTAGCGCAGGTGTGCATCGCCGCCATCGCTCTAACGGCGGCTATAGTCTGCGGACCACCAAGGGGCAGGGAACCCGTCTTTTCGGCTTGCCAGATCCTGTGAGCGCTGGCTGGAGTGAAAGCCATGTTGACTCTATCGCTGTCGAGGCCCTGCTGGACGGAGCTCTTCATCACTTCGTAGCGACGCAGCATCTCTCTATCTGCTTCGTCTGCCGTTAATCCCAGAAGCTGTGATTCGTAGGCCCGCCCCGCCTCTCCGAGACCCCACCCGCTTTTCTCGGCGATCACGATCAATTCTTTCATCGATGCAAACAAGGCCTCACCAGCCTGAGGATAGAAGATGGGATCGGTTCGCCAGATAGCGGAAACGCCGTTGTCGCTGCTTATTCTTTTAACGATCTCATCGGAGGGCTGGTGCTTAAAGGTAAGCTGAAGCAGACACTGCTCCCCGTCCTCTTGAACAGAGACCGTTGCGCCCTTGCCCGGCAGTTTCTGAAGCCGATTCGCCGAATCACGGTCAGCGGCAATCAGAATCTCCCATGACTTGCCGTCGATTGAGACCGGCCAGCCGTTGAGCCGGTAGATTTCGACTATTCCGCCACCGGTGGATTTTGCCCACACGGTAAGCTCACCGGCATGTAAGCTCTTTATGTCGATACGCGCCGAATTGGGGTGATCGGCGTGCTCGAGGGGAGCCACGTCAAAGGAGAGGTCGATGCCTGCTTCGGAAACCGCTTTGAGACTATCGTGGTAACGCGGGTCTGTCATGTCCCGGCCCAATAGCCCCGCGGCAAAGGACAGATCGACTCCTAAAGCCTCGTAGGTGGGGGCATAGGAGCCGTCCGGATCAAAGCTGCATCGCACGGCCTGCGGCTTTTCGCCGGCAAGAGCCGTACACAACCGAGCAATTCTGTAT
>CAZLRN010000597.1:0-2303 GCA_964561715.1 uncultured Spirochaetales bacterium | reverse complement strand
CGCCGTAGTTGTTGTTCCAATCCAGAAACCCGGGAATGTTTCCTGAGGCCAGCAGTGTATCCGCATCACCATGGCTTGAGCAAGGCTGGGCATTTTCTCTGTCTTGATCTCAACGGGTGAAACGGAGGGAGATTCGTACTATAATGGAACAACAGAGAGGAAAAGCGTATGAATGGCAAGAAAGAGGCAGGCGGGACGGCGGGCAAGAGCATCCTGCTGAAAAGCGTCGTACCCATTGGATTCGGCGAGAGGGACTTAAACGGTAAGGTCCTCGATATCGTTGTCGATTCCAATGGCACCGTCGCCGTGACCGGCGAGAATCTGGGACCCGATGATTGCGGAGACTGTCTGGATCTCAAGGGAGGGTACATCTCTCCGGGCTGGATCGATCTGCATACCCATGTCTTCGAAGTAGGGAGATACGGTATCGATGCCGATCTTGCCGGGCCGGAGTATGGCGTGACTACCGTCGTGGATGCAGGAACCGCCGGCGAAGCCACATTCAGAGGTTTCAGGAAATACGTGATCGAACCAAAGGGCTTTGATATTACGGCGTTTTTGAATGTGGCTTCGCACGGTATCACCGGGGCTTACAGCAGCGAGGTGATCAATCACAGTCTCTCCATAGCCTGCGTAGAAGAGAATCGAGATGTTATCAAGGGCATTAAGGTCCTCGCATCGAAGAGATACGTGCGGGAGGGATGGATTTACCCGGTTATGGCGGCCAAGAGACTGGCCGTTGACCTTAATCTTCCCCTCATGGTGCACATAGGAGAGCCGCCTGTCTACGTGGATGAACTAATCGGCAATATTCTCGACTCCGGCGATATCATCACTCACTGCTTCACCGGAAAGGCAGGAAACAGCCTCCGAAGCAGTCCGTCCCGCGTCATCGCCCTCTACAGGAAGGCCCACGAAAAGGGCATACTCCTGGATATCGGCCACGGTGTGGCCAGCTTCAGCTTCGAGTCCGCCCAGGGAGCCATTGTACAGGGCATCAAGCCCCATACGATCAGCACGGATCTGCACGCACTGAGCCTCAATGGCCCGGTCTGGAGTCTTGCGACGGTCATGTCCAAAATGCTGGCCTGTGGACTCTCTCTCCCGGAGATCGTGGAGATGGTCACTCTTAATCCTGCCACCATTCTGGGCAAAGGCGACTACGGATCCCTCGAAAGGGGGGCTGCAGCGAATTTCACGATATTTGATCTGGAGGAGGGCAGCTACTCCTTTACCGATGCGAGCGAGGAGACGGATGCGGGAGAGTCAAACGAAAGCTCCTGGATTCGCTTTCAGGGAGATAAGTATATTAGGCCTCGCTATGTGCTGATCGGTCCTAAGCTTACCGAGACCAAAACAGGGGGATTCGAGGAGAATCAGCTGAAATAGATATCGAGGAGCGAAATTATGAGGGCCAGGCCTGTTTCCCGCCATCGACCCTTAGTACCTGCCCCGTGATGTAGCTTGCGGCGTCTGACGCCAGAAACTCCACGGTTCGAGACACCTCTATAGGCCAGCCGTACCTCTCCAGAGTTCCATCTTCCACCATTTTGCCATCTTCGATTTCGCGGCTGGCCAGGAATCGCGGCGTGACCGTTTCACCCGGCGCGACCACATTTACGGCGACATTGTAGGGACGCAACTGCATGGCCAGACACCTCGAATACTCGTGTACTGCTGCTTTGGCGGTTGCATAGATGACCGACTCGCCGCGTCCGCAGAGCCCGGCGATACTTCCGATGTTAACGATCTTACCGCTCTTTCGGTCCATCATCTCCCGCGCCACCTCCCTGCTGCAGAGAATGCAAGTCATGAGGTTGCGATCCATAACGGTTCTGATATCCTCGACGGATATGATCACGGCATCGTTATGTTCGGGTTTACCCGCCATGGGTGCCGTCACGCCGCGGGTGCCTATATCGCCTCCGGCGCAGTTGACAAGTATATCGATCGGACCGAGTTGGCTCCTGATTTCCTTAACGATATTCTTTACAGTCCCCTCATCGGTCAGATCGCCGGCAACAGCGATAGACCGAATGCCGTATTTGCCCTTTATCTCCTCAGCAATGGTTTCGAGAGATTCACCCTCGTTGAAGCTTTTGGGAGAGTCGGACCTTGTGCCGTGCACGGCCACATCGGCACCTTGACTGGCCAAGCGTTCGACGATGTTCCTTCCAATACCCCGGGAGGATCCTGTCACCCATACTACCTTTCCTTTGAATTTTTTATTGTTCATGGCTTTCCTCGCGCTTATCGTTGGCTGCGACCTACGCGGCCCGCCCACAACCCAAACAATTTAGCCT
>CAZLRN010000596.1:0-2335 GCA_964561715.1 uncultured Spirochaetales bacterium | reverse complement strand
TTTTATTTTTGAGGCAACGGGTCCGTTTCGTGTAGATTTATTATGAAGCAATTCGTCGCCTTGACTCTGAGGTAGCCCCTAATTACGATGAATAGAGGTTGTTAGAAGGGTTCCTTTGACAGACTGCTAATTTCGACAGCGGAGGTCAGTCCCAATGCCCAAAATAACCATCGAGATTTGGTCGTCGTTGAGTCATCTCTTTGAATTGAAGAAGAGAAAGCGACACTTCATGGATATGGAGATCGACGCGGGAACAACCCTTGCTGTGGTATTGGAAAAGCTCGCAGAAGGTTACCCGAGATTCGCCAAAGTGATGTACAGACCCGATAGCAGCAAGCCGTCGGGTGCTATCTCGGTTGTCGTTAACGATCGGCTGCCGGAGCTTTTAAATGGCTTGCAGACGCAGCTTGACGAGGGAGACCGCATCGTCCTTGTTCAAGCATATAGCGGAGGTTAATCGTTCGGTAACTTTCAGGAGGAGATAAATGTCTGAAAACAAGGATCAAAGCTATACAGCTCAGCTCTTGCGTGTAGACCTGTCTCGGGCGCAAACTTCAAAAGAGGTGATAGAAGACTCTACTCTGCGCAATTATCTTGGGGGCTGTGCCCTGGGTGCCAAGCTCCTCTACGAAGAAGTCCCGTTAGGCATCGAGTTTGACGATCCGCGCAATCGGCTCATGATCCTTGCCGGTCCCCTTAGTGCGACGAGGGTAGCCGGCTCTGGGGGAGTGACGATATGTGCCCTGGGAGCGATGACCGGGGGGGCTGCTTCCACGCAGGCGCAAGGCGTGTTCGGGGCGTATCTGCGGCTCTGCAGCCTGATGGGTCTGGTCTTTCAGGGGGCGAGCGAGAAGTGGCGGTACCTGCTCATCGATAAGAGTGGCAAGGCGGAGTTGAGAGACGCGGCGCACCTTGTCGGCAAGGATACGTGGGAGACAGTGGATGCGATAGTGGAGGAACTGGGTGAGCGGGAGCGAAACGTCAGCGTCATGTCCATTGGTCCGGCTGGAGAGAACAAGGTGCGCTGGGCCAGCATAATGGGTGACAAGGGGCACGCGGCAGCGCACAACGGTGTTGGAGCGGTGATGGGCTCCAAGAAATTGAAGGCGGTGGCGATTGTGAGGGGGAAAGGGAGCGTTGCGGTAAGCGACAGTGCGAGGCTTTCAGAGGTAGCCAAGGCTATCATCGAGCCTGTGATCGCTGCTGAAAGCGGCGTTCACCACTATGGAACTCTAAACGGTGTGCAGGGGAATTACGCCAGGGCTAACCTGCCTATCAAAAACTACCAGACCAACGTCTGGGATGTTTCCGAAGAGGAGTTCGAGAAGTTCTCCGGGCCGTATATACACGAGCACTTTCAGCCGAGGAGAGAGAATCCCTGCTGGGGCTGTCCGAACCGACACTGCCATATGATGACTATAACCGAGGGACCGTACGAAGGCATGGAGGTCGAAGAGCCGGAGTACGAGCAGTTCTCCGCCTTCAGCGCGAACCTGGGAATCAACGAGGTGGGCTCTGTGATGATGCTGAGTAGCACGGTCGACCGGCTGGGGCTGGACACCAACGAGGCGGGGTGGGTCTGTTCCTGCGCGATGGAGTGCTTTGAGAAAGGGATTCTCACCGGAGTGGATACCGACGGACTGGAGATGACGTGGGGTAATGCTGAGGCGACACGAGAGTTTCTCAGGCGGGTAGCGAATCGCGAGGGGATTGGGGACATATTCGCCGAGGGTGTCAGGAGGGCTGTGCAGAAGATAGGCGCTGGGGCAGAAGAGGTGGGCATATACACGCTGAAGGGCAACACTCCCCGGGGTCATGACCATCGCGCTCGCTGGACCGAGATGTTCGATACCTGTGTTTCAGAATCCGGGGCACTGGAAAACACTCTTATGGCGTTCGATCTGACCCAGTTCGGCTTGCCTGCCGACATCGACCCCTTTGACCCTGATATGCTTGCTAAAGCGGAGGGCAAGATGAAGGGCGCCATGCAGTTCGAGGACTCGATGGTAACCTGCCGGTTCAATACGAGAATGAACGTAAAGCTCCTCTCAGAGGCGGCATCGGCGGTGACAGGCTGGGATATCACCTTTGATGAGGCGATGAAGGTGGGCCTGAGGGCCGTGAACACCATGCGTGCCTTCAATATCAGGCGGGGGATCACAGGGGATCTCGATCGTCCGTCTCAACGGTACGGCTCCACACCCACCGACGGGGCTGCCGAAGGCAAGAGCATCACCCCGCATTTTGAAAAGATGCTGCGGGATTACTATGATGTGATGGGCTGGGACGAGGCAGGGAAACCCCTTCCTGAAACTCTTCGCGCGTTGGGTCTGGA
>CAZLRN010000595.1:0-2344 GCA_964561715.1 uncultured Spirochaetales bacterium | reverse complement strand
CCCATCTACCTATCACCTTTTTGCCGATGGCACCCAAAGACCTTTCGACTGCGTTCGCTAACTGTCAGCTGAATGTTTACACGCGCCGTCAATCCGATCCCGCCTCAGCTAACGAAGTGCCTTTTCCACTGCCTTCAAAAAGCTTTGTAGATCGAATGGCTTTTCCAGCACGTCTATGGCGTGGTAATGCTTGGAGAGGAGTACGAACGGCCTTTGATGAGTATCGACCGCGCCTGTCATCAGTATTACCTTCTGGTATGCATATTCTTTCTGCATGTCGATCAATGTCTCTACCCCACTTTTCTCGGGCATTGCTATATCCAAAATCAGAAGATCTATATGTTGGCTTTTCAGAATGTCCATAACTTCAAGGCCGTTGACAGCTTCTGAGACGTGGTAGTGCGCTCTTTCCAATGCCATTCTGAGTGGCGTTCTTACTATTTCTTCATCGTCTGCAATTAAAATCTCCTTCATTTTAAATACCTCTAATTTCAATCATAATTCAAATCTTAATGAATTAGCCATAGCTATTTTCACACCCTATAATCTCATGCTTGATCCTCTCCCGTTTGCCAACGTCCCATCCCTGTAGCCACACCAGTAACAGCCGGCACCGAAGAGGAGAAAAATGATAATCAGGATAGCGAGTTCAATCGCCGTATCTTCCTCACCTGCCCCTTTGGATTGTCCGGATCCACAAGTCGGATCCGGCTCGGATTTTGGATGATCTCATCAGCTCTTCGAATCAGGAGCGATCGCTGCGAGTAGCTGCAGGCAAGAGGAAAGGAGGTGAAAACTCTTGCCGGTCTTAAAACGGACTCTCGCAGCCGATCCCTCCTTTTCGGCCCACACAACGTGCGGGCCTACGTTGCTTAGCCATCACGCTCTCCCCCATCTTCACTCATCTCCCCATCCTTTATCCGCTGCAGCGGTCAGCTCGGCTTGCTGGTTCTGCTTAGCGGCTTCGAGATTCTGCACCTTATCGCGCCAGTTCTTGTGAATCTTAAGAAGCTTCTTCATGTCGGCGGCGTTGCGATAGGTATTGCGAGCCTCTATGACGCCCTCTTTCTCGAGCAAACCTGCATCGAACAAAATGTGAAGAAATCCCTCAATCTCCTCACCCAATGTCTCTCGCCTCATCTGTTCTCCCGAGTTGACACCGGCGG
Organism: uncultured Spirochaetales bacterium; assembly: GCA_964561715.1. GTDB lineage: Bacteria > Spirochaetota > Spirochaetia > SZUA-6 > CAZLRN01 > CAZLRN01. The sequence goes on along the minus strand of CAZLRN010000595.1, from coordinate 1,178 downwards.
ATCCGGATGCACCTTGTTGGTCGGCCGCACCGTGAGGAGGAATACTTCCCTCAAAAGTGGGAATTGCGAAAACCTGAATCAGCAGGTATTTGTGCGCCATGGACAAGGCCTTGCTTGCCGCCTTATCGCCCGCATTCATTCCCTCGCCGGCAACAACAGCCGAAAAGCAGGATCCGTCCTTTGCATAGAATGTGTATTTCACCCGCATGATGCGCCGAACCATTGAGCCCCCGCCCTTTGTTTGGGTTATGGTATCTCTTTCCTCGAGGACCTCCGGAACCGAAAACACTTGGTATTCTGATAAAATCGGGTGAATCATGTTGTATATGTCTTCGATTCCCCGATAGGTAAAATGCTGCTTCTCGTTCTTTCTGCTTTTTGAGACAGCCTCGATTTTCGGCATGATTCGAGGGATTTTCTAATAGATAAGCTCTTTGCGATCCTCGTTTTTAGCCTCGTCTGATGTCATAAGCTCTTTCTACATCGATTTGGTTTTCTGAATCATCAGCTGCGCTTCATTCTGCAGCCTGGTTAAATCGTTGACCTTGGTGAGAACCTCGTCGAGACCTATGCGCTGCTCTTCATCCGTTCCCATCCTCGCCAGCGTCGCGATCTCTCGAATCTCCCGGGTTTTTTCGTTGATTTTGGCGAACAGGGCCTCATCGATTACCAATTTTAAGCCCTCGCTTTCTTGGATTTCTCCCGTCTCTTTATCTGCTGCGCGCCTCGCTTTTCGCCGGCGAGCTTTTGCAGATATGCTTCATACTGTTGCTCGATCTCTTCGTCCGTTAACGGTAGCCAGGCCATGACGTCGTCTCGGTGGAACATATCGCGGTGGCCGATCTTCACGGTTCGGTTGAAGCATGGATAAAGCTACGTGTTGTTGTTGAGAGTCGATTTCTTGACGCCCTTCAGCCGCGCCACCTCTTCCCTCGTGAACCATTCCTGATTGGGTATCACCCGCCGCTCCAGGTCCTCCAGGCGAGATTTGACCTCCTGAATCTCCCGGAACAACCGGGGCGCGTCGATTGTGGCGCGTATAAAATCCACCAGTCCCGTTGCGTCGCTCAAAATTCTCCTCCCAGAAACATCAGGATTTTCAACATCGGGTATAAAAGCAGCCCGGCTGCCAGGCATCTGTGACTTATACACATCTCCGCGCCCACGAGAAGTAGAGG
>CAZLRN010000594.1:0-2362 GCA_964561715.1 uncultured Spirochaetales bacterium | reverse complement strand
CCGGCTTCGACCAGACCTCTCACAAAGGTGATTCCATCCATTCCGTATCGCTCCGTTTGAAAACTTTCCGCATGTTAACATGGCTCAAAGGGGAAGTAAAAGACCACCTACAAGGCAGCGGTGCGGGCTACGCGCCCCGATGGCTTCGAAGCTGCAGTAAATCTAGTTGTGATGGCGAATTCTATACAAACAGGATAAAAAATGATACTTAAACGATACAATAGGAACGGAGGGCTGGCACATTTGACGCGCAAAAAGGTTATAAGGCCAAGCATAATCGGCTTTCTTTTCCTTTCCGCTGTCTTTTTGATCCTCTACTTCTTCTCAGACCTCATCGTCAAGCCGCCTCGGGGCTTTGATTCCGACTCGCTGCCGGGGGAGTGGGCCATGTTCCGCCACGACTCGACCCATACCGGCGTCGCTGACTCGGGCAGCATCGTGCCTCAGGGCAGGCTGAAATGGCTCTTTCGCACGGGCGCTCCCATCCACTCCTCGCCGGCGGTGTCGAACGGCGTCGTCTGCGTCGGCTCACAGGATTACAAGCTCTACGCTCTGGATGCAGCCACCGGCGCCAAGCTGTGGGAATATGGAGCGGAGGGCTGGGTCGAGTCTTCGCCGGCAATTGTTGACGGTGTGGTCTATTTCGGCGCCAACAACGGCAGCCTCCACGCCCTCGATTTACAGAGTGGCAAGGAGCTATGGAGCTTCAAGGCTAAATACGCCGTCATGTCTTCTCCGGCAGTGGCGGACGGGTTGATCTATTTCGGCTCGGGTGACTATTACCTCTACGCTCTGGATGCCGAAAAGGGAACAATGAGGTGGCGCTTCGAAGCGAAGGGACGCGTGAGCTCTTCGCCTACCGTATTCGATGGAATTGTCTTTGTAGGATCGGAGAGCAAGATCTTCTACGCCCTCGATGCCCGTAAAGGACGACCCCGACTCCAATTCAAGTCGGTCTACGCTACCTTCTCTTCGCCCGCAGTAAGCGACGGAACGGTCTATTTTGTCAACTTTAAGGGACAACTATACGCCGTTGACGGCAGGGCCCGAAACTGGCCTTGCGAAAACAGATTCAGACCCTTCTGGATACAGCTCTGGGTGTTCGGCTTGTTTCCCAAGCCTCCACCACCCTCCGGGCTGAAATGGGGTCTCAATATCGGCAAGACCTCCACCTCATCCCCTGTTGTAACGAAGGATACCCTTTACGTCGGCTCAGATAAGAGACTGGTCGCCGTGGACATTCGAAGCCAACAGATACTCTGGGAATTTGAATCTGCGGGTGCGATAAGATCCTCTCCGGCTCTGTCGGGCACAACCCTCTACGTGGGCAGCGATGACGGCAGGCTGTACGCCGTGAAAGCAGCTACCGGCGAAAAGATATGGGACTTCGCCACGGAAGGCAGAATAACCTCGTCCCCCGCCGTGGCCGAAGGGACAGTTTATATAGGATCGCGTGACGGATGCCTGTATGCCATTGAATAGGAGATAGCAGTGAGAGTACAGTAAGATATCATCACGAATTGGAGAGGAATAAATGCGAAAGAACATCGTCAAAGCCAAAACCAAAGCCGGAGAGAAAGTATTCGGAGTCAGCTTTACCTACCCTGATCTGCAGGCTCTGGAGATCATGGGCAACCTGGGATTCGATTTCATCTTCATAGAAGGCGAACACGGATCCTTCAGCCTGAGAGATATCGAGGAGATGAGCGTCGCCGCCAATGCCTTGGGCATGACGGTTCATGCCCGGGTGCCCAACATCAACTCCTCCACCATCCTGGGGTTTCTGGACCGGGGCGTCCAGGGCATACTCGGCCCGCATATTCGAACCAGGGCCGATGCCGAGGCGCTGGCGGCAGCCTGTCGATTCGCCCCACAGGGCAAAAGAAGCTTTTACGGCAGCCGATTGGCGGGTTCCACCATCCCGGAGGATGTGCCGGCGTATATGGATGAGGCCAATAGGCAGATGTGGGTCTGTGCCCTTCTCGAAGATAGGGAAGCAGTCGAGGAGAACCTTCAGGATATCCTGGCGGTTGAGGGTTTGGATGCCGCGAGCATCGGATTCGTCGACCTGTCCCAGTCCATGGGGCACCCCGGAAATTGGAAGCATCCCGAGGTTGCTGGGGCTATGGAAAATGCGTGGAAGCAGATCGCCGGTGCCGGCAAATCAGCGGTCCGCGATCTGATAAACATGGCCCGGCTCACAGAGTTCCTGATCTCCGGAGGTAAGGAGTATCTGGCCAAGGCGAAAGCCGCCAAATGAGCGAAGAGAGCTTCGTAGTAGTTGAATAGAGAGGTGATGAAAAAAATGAAAGAGAGAATTGCTGTTTTGGGCGCGGGCGCCATTGGGGCATCTATTGGCGCC
>CAZLRN010000593.1:0-2379 GCA_964561715.1 uncultured Spirochaetales bacterium | reverse complement strand
GGCGTGTGCGGCTGAGCCCGCCCACGCCGCAGCCTGCCCACTCGAAGCGATGGCTTTTACCAAAGCACCGAAACTGCAGTGAAGGGTAGCCATCCACCATGAAACGGGTCATCTTTCACGTTGATATCGATGCCTTTTACGCCTCAGTGGAACAGCGGGATCATCCTGAGATGAAGGGCAAAGCTGTCATCGTCGGCGCCCTCCCGGGACACAGGGGCGTCGTATCCGCCTGTTCCTACGAAGCCCGCCGATACGGCATCCATTCAGCCATGCCTATCTCGCAGGCTTATAGAAAATGTCCCCACGGCATCTATATGCCTGTGAGGATGAGCCGGTACGTGGAGATTTCCCGCCGCATCATGTCTCTTCTCAAGGAATACACCCCGGAGTTTCACCAAATCTCTATTGATGAGGCCTATCTCGACCTCTCCGGCACTGAGCGACTGTTCGGGCAGCCGCTTGCGGTAGGAAGCAAAATAAAAGACAAAATACAGGAAGCCGAAGGCCTGACCCTGTCGGTCGGAATAGCACAGAATTCCTATCTGGCCAAGCTCGCCTCAGAAGCCGGCAAACCCGACGGCCTGCTCATGATTGAAGAGGGCCAGGAGTTGGCCTTTCTCGACTCTCTCGAGCTCCGCGATCTTTGGGGCGTAGGGGAAAAAACGCTGACCCTGCTGCAGGAGCTCAACATCACGTCCATCCCTCGTTTGAGGGCTTTCGAGAAAGATATCCTCAAATCCATGCTCGGGCGAGGGGCGGCAGGTTTCCTCTATCGAGCATGCCGGGGTCTGGATCCGGGCATCTACCCTAGCCGGCCGAAAAGCCACTCCATGAGCAGTGAAGTCACCTTCGAACGTGATCGGAGGGATCTTCAAAGCATTAAGCAGGTTTTGCTGGAACTCTCTCAGCAGGTGATGAGCCGTATCATACAAGAAGATCAGCGGTCGCAGACAGTCTTCATCAAGGTGCGATACCACGATTTTACGACCACAAACGCCCAGAAGACTGTGAGACACTGGCTGACCTCCTCCGCGGAGATATACGAGATCACCCTGGAGCTTTTGAGAAAGAGATGGGACGGCCATACTGCTATCAGGCTTATCGGTGTGGGGGTCTCTGGCGTGGAGCCCCTCGATAAGGCAACGCAGCTGGAGCTGTTTCCGGATTCCGATGACAAAATGAAGCGGCTGGAAGAGACCGTTATAGACATCAAGAAGAAGCACACCGGTTTGAAGCTGACAAGAGCGAGTCTTCTCAAGCTCAAGAATATCAGAACCGGGCCCGAAACCAACGATCAATGAATGGCTGAAGAGATTCCTGCTCGTCGGAGCGAATGATTTTCACGGTGTAGTCGTGGTTAGCTCCCTTGTCCAGAGCGGCAAGCAGCACCTCTTTGACCGAGTCGGCTTCGGTTTCTGATCCCTCCTCGGATATGAGGCAGAGCAGGGGCGCCTGTACCTTCTGTAAAACCTTCACCAATTCGCCTTTGAGCTCATCAGAGAGAGAATCTAGCAACAGCAGCAGAAATACTGAGGAGCGCTGTGTTTCAGAGTGAGGAATGTTTGTGGACTGCCCCTGAGCAGCCGGAGATAAATCGGAATTCATACCGTGGAGCTGCACTTCGGTTGGTTCGGATTCAGAGAGGCCTCCGGCCAAAGCGGCGGCCGGCAACACGCCGTCTCCCGCTCCTATAATGCCCATGGTGCCGGGATCGATACTCTCCGTTTGTTCGAAGACCTTGATTGCCCTGTCGAGCTCCTCACTCGAAGGAACCCAAGAATCACCTTCGAAAGATTCTACGGTTTTTCCTCCATGCCTTTCGCGTATCTCCAGAACGGCAAATCCGCTACTTTGAAGGGCTCCACTGATATTTTTAAAAGGGCTTTCTCGCTCGATCAAGAGCGCGACGGGCCAACTGACCAGGGGCGCATCGACGCCCTGCGTATCGACGCTCGGCGTATCCTTGCCAGGGGGCGTAAGACGAGCTTCCAGCGATTCTGAGACCGCCACAAAGCCCTCGTCGGCCTGATCGCTCTCAGCGGACCCCTGCCTTACCTTGCCGCAGCCCTGAAAAAAAAGCAACAGAGCGAGCAAAACACCCGCAAGAGACGCCCAGAAAAATCCTGCCAGATTCCTTGAATTCATCGACATAGGACGGTCGATCTATCATATCAGCGACTATAGCTCTGGGCAATGACGCCCCCCTCCGCTCGGCGTCTGTGGCCCCCCAATCTACGAAGCCCGACACCTCGGAAAGCCTGACGTGGCCGGATGAGGCCTACGCGGCCTGCGCTGCCCTGCGCGGCTCATAAGCCCATTCTAAGCGCATACCAAGCTCATTCCTATGAGCAGAACAGGGCACGGCGTTCCTACGCCCAA
>CAZLRN010000592.1:0-2380 GCA_964561715.1 uncultured Spirochaetales bacterium | reverse complement strand
GCGTAGATGCTTTCCCTTGTCGTTTTGTAGTAGTCGCCGACAGGGATAAAACCTCTCTCTGTTTCGATCCCAACGACATCGAGCCCAATGTCCTCGGTGTTAGGTTTTCTTCCCACAGCTTCGAGAATGGTGTCGACCTCTACCGAGCTCTGCTTCTGATCCTTGCCCTCGAGCACCACCTCGAGCTTCTTTCCCTTTTTGCTCATCGATAGGGCTTTTGTACCGACTCGTATATCGATACCTCGTTTGGCAAAGACCTTGGCGATAACGCCTACGGTCTCGTGGTCCTCGAGAGGCAGAATCTGTTCGAGCATCTCGACGAGATAAACCTCGACGCTAAAGGAATCCATGACGTAGGCAAACTCGACGCCAATGGCGCCCGCACCGAGAATCAACAGGCTCTCCGGTAGCTTTTCGAGCATCAACGCGCCCGTCGACGAGATTACCCGCTTTTCATCGATCGCAAAACCGGGAATCTCAGCGGGCCGCGATCCCGTGCAAAGAAGGATAAACGTACCTGTAATTTTTTCGCCGGAGTCGATGGTAACTTCGTGATCTCCGGAAATCCTGCCATACCCCTTTACTACGGCTACTTTGTTTTTCTTGAGAAGAAACTGAACCCCCTTGGAAAGCTGATCCGCTGCTTTTCGGGAGGCTTGAAAGACTTTGCTGTAGTCGAATCCCTGGAGGTCTACCTTGGCTCCCATTCTCTCGAGTTCGGAAATGTGACGGAATACTCCTGCCTGGTGGATCAGACTCTTGGAAGGAATACAGCCGATGTTGAGACAGACTCCGCCCAGTTTCTCAGCTTCGACCACAACCGATTTCATGCCCAGTTGGGCCGAACGTATAGCGGCAACATATCCCCCGGGACCCCCCCCGAGAACTACCAGATCGTATTGAAATCCTCCATCCATCCTGTCCTCTCCTCGTCATCTGCGCAGCATCCGATTTAGTCGGTACGCCAAGGGATCTATCAGCCCAGCGACTGATCTATCAGTACAATACCTGAATGGGATTCTCCATCATCGCCTTCAGATCTGAGAGAAATGCGGCACCCGAGGCGCCGTCTACGACTCTGTGATCGCAGGACATACTCACTTTCATCATCGATTTGATCTGAACGGTGTCTTCGCCGCTCGGGAGCGTTACCACCACCTGCTGTTTCTGAATCATCCCAAGGGCCAGAATAGCGGAGCCCGGCGGATTGATAATTGCGGTAAAATCCTCTATTCCAAAGGATCCCAGATTGCTGATAGTAAAAGTCGCGCCCTTATACTCTTCTGGAAGCAATTTGCCCTCTTGGGCTCTAGGAATAAGAACCTTGAGATCTTTCTCTATAGCCAGGATTCCTTTACTGCCGCAATCCCGCACGACCGGAGTGATGAGCCCGTCAGGCACGGCAACGGCTAGGCCGATATCAACTGTTCCAAACTTGAGGATGTGATCACCGTTCCAACTGGCGTTCACCATGGTGTTTCTTTTAAGAGCCTCGGCAACAAATTTCAGAATAAAGGCGTTGAGAGAAATTTTTTCGCTCTGTCTGGCGTTAAGCCGGACTCGTGCAGCCATGACATCATCCATAGCAATCGAGAGCTTGAGGTAGTAGTGAGGGGCTTGTAGCTTTGATTCCGTAAGCCTCTGGGCAATGATCTTTCTCTTTCCTGTAACCGGGATTCTCTCTGCTACCATAGCCGGCATGGCAACGAGCGGCTCTCCCGGAGACGGCAGGTCGGACAACGCGAACGATACAGCTCCAGGCTGAACAGGCTGAAAGCTCTCGATGTCACGCTTTACGATTCTTCCTGCGGGGCCGGATCCCCGGACGGTGCGCAGGTCTATGCCCCGCTCGTCGGCCATCTTTCTGGCCAACGGAGAAGCCTTGATGCGGCGTGGGCGGCCGAGCCCGGCCGGGGCTTCCCGACTGAGCCCCGTTTGCGAGCCAGCCACGGCGGCGGGTGTCCCCGCGGGCGTCTCGACGGTAGGCGTCTCGATGGCAGGCTCAGAAGGCTTCGCTGTTTCCTCCACAAGAGCCGAGATATCCTCTCCGGCTTCGCCCATTATCGCGATCGTGTCAGCCACCTTGGCGCTGGCTCCTTCGGGTACGATTACCTTGAGAAGCGTGCCTTCGGAAGGAGATTCGTACTCCATCGTGGCCTTATCCGTTTCGACCTCACACAAGAGATCTCCAGAATCGACCTTCTCCCCCTCCTTCTTGTTCCATCTTACGATGGTTCCCTCTTCCATCGTGGGGGAGAGGGCAATCATAAGCACTTTTTCTGCCATCAATCACTCCTTGTTTCAAGCAGGAATATATTGATTGGAACATATCGTTGGCTGCGACCTACGCGGCCCGCCCACAACCCAAAGCTTATCATAT
>CAZLRN010000591.1:0-2383 GCA_964561715.1 uncultured Spirochaetales bacterium | reverse complement strand
AGGCCATGCAGCACGTGTTCAAGGATTGGAAATGGGGAGACGAATACCAATGATTCCTATCACGAGATCGATCACCTACAGAGAGGCTGTTCGCGAAGCACTCCGTGAGGAGATGCAGAGAGATGAGCGTGTTTTTCTCCTGGGAGAGGACATCGGCAAGTTCGGCGGCACCAACAAGGTTACTCTTGGATTGATCGACGAGTTTGGCGAAAAGAGGGTGAGAAACACCCCCATTTCGGAGGCGGCTATCATCGGAGCTGCTGTGGGTTCCGCGGTCACAGGGATGAGGCCCGTCGCCGAGATCATGTTCATCGATTTTGTCGGAGTCTGCATGGATCAGATCATGAATCAGGCCGCCAAGCTGAGGTACATGACCGGGGGCCAGGTGACCGTACCCCTGGTAATCAGGACTCCGGGAGGCGGCGGCCGTTCATCCGCGGCCCAGCACGCGCAGAGTCTCGAAGGATTCTTCTGCCATATCCCGGGACTCATCGTCGTGCAGCCAGCCACCCCCTATGACGTCAAGGGGCTGCTCAAGACAGCAATCAGGCAGGACGATCCCGTGGTGTTTGTCGAGCACAAGATGCTCTACGACACCAAGGGAGAGGTGCCGGAGGAGGAGTACACCATCCCCCTCGGCCAGGGGGATGTTAAACGCGAGGGACAGGACATCACCGTTGTCTGTACATCCCGCATGGTGCGATACTCCCTCGAGGCAGCAGAAGAGCTGGCAAAAGAGGGGATCGAAGTCGAGGTCGTCGATCCCATGACGCTCTTCCCCTTCGACTATAACACCATCATTGAGTCGGTGAAAAAGACAAACCGCCTTCTGATCGTGCATGAGGCGGCTCAAAGGATGGGTGTCGGCGCCGAGATTGCTGCCGAGGTGACCAGGCGCGCCTTCGACTATCTCGATGCCCCAGTCGAGCGGCTGGGGGCGAGAAATACTCCCATTCCCTTTGCGCCGGTTCTCGAAAGCTATGTTCTGCCGGACCCGATCAAAATAAGAACGAAAATCAGGTCTATGCTCGAGTGATAGATCAAGACATGGTTATGGTTCATCGCCTTCGCGCCAGAAACAAAATGAAGAAATCCAATCACCTGAGTACGCTTCGGCTCTCATTTCTGCTTCAAATGGATCAGAAGGTGGGGCGCGAGAAATCGATTCTTAGGAAAAATATCGCCGAAATCGATCGACGTCTCAGCCGTCGGGCTGGCTGAGCTGAATACCGCTCATCCTATTTCTAGAGGCTTCCATTGCCAGGCATCGTCGAACTCGATAACATGCCCGAGACCCGGAAAAGGGAAATGAAAGACATGGACGAGGGCTTTATCTTTGGCGGCACGATCCAATACGAGACGTCTCGAGATAACAGCCCGCTCTGGATCGATTTCGTTCATCTGCCAATCAGGATGCTCAAAATGTACGGGATGGGCTGCAATATCTGATAAATGGAGGAATCTTTTACCCTTCGAATCTACGGATACTGCGATGTGGCCTGGTGTATGTCCCGGCGCCGCCACGGCGCTAATTCCCGGAACAATTTCTTCATGCTCCCCGATGAGATCCAATTTGCTTCGCATCTGCTCGAAAAAATGACGCACCGAGGGCACAAACCACCTATGTCTCTCGGGAATCTTGTCTTCGACGTCCTCCGAAGTCCAGAAATCGAACTCATCGTTCGATGTGACATATCGGGAATTTGGGAAAGCTAAGTTGCCGTTTGCATCAATGGCCCCTCCTATATGATCCGGATGCCCGTGGGTGAGTATTACCGTGTCTATGTCTTCTGGCGAAATTGTTGCGGATTCTAGGTTATGAAGAAGCTTTCCTGTTGTCGGGAAAAAGCTACCGGCTCCCGTATCTACCAAGACTAAGTTCTCTCCCGTGTTGACTACAAGGCTGGGATACGGACTGTCATATTCCCAGTCTTCAGGATCGATGTCGTACTGTCCCAGAGCCTCCGCAAGAGCCTCACTGGGAGCATTGGTAAACCAGTTTTTTGCCGGACTGGAGTACGTATGTATCCCATCAAGGACAACCAGGCACTCAAAGCGTCCCAACTTAAAACGAAACGGCTCACTGATCAAAATTGACCTCCCGAAAAAATAGAATCCCGAACTCAGCTCAGTACTTTTCTAGCGTAATCCCGAACCGACGTAAGCTTCAAGGCATACGTTTTGTGCGCCGATTTAATATTCTCGATATTGCCGATCTCTGCTCTGGCAATACCTGTCATCAACGTGGCGATGCTTTCTTGGAGAGGATTTTGTGCGCTGTCCCTTTGCGCTTGGAGTTTTTCCTCAGAAACATACTCGAGCTCGAAATGCCTACCACCGATCTCTTCGAAAATCTTTACAACTTCGAGGAGACTCAAGGCGT